>NZ_JTLB01000013.1:0-162017 GCF_000798975.1 Exiguobacterium sp. ZOR0005
AACCGTGGCTAATCAAAGCACGGCCTTCCCAAGAAGCTCCCACTTCAGGTTGCGAAGCAAGCAAGTGGTGAGTAGTTCACCTATTTTTTAGTATACGCGAAGGAGGCGCCTTATGTTTCAATCACATGCCACATACGTTGGGGAAGATTTTCGTGACGAGACGCTCCGTGACGTCTTTCTCACCCAGACGACGTTCGAGAACTGCCGTTTCACATATGTCGATGCGACCGAGTTCGAGACGGCCCAGTGTCGTTTCATCCACTGTGACTTCACCGATTCGAAATGGAACGCCTCTCGCCATAGCGGCAGCTCGTTCTTGAACTGTACGTTCACCGGCGCGAACCTGTTTTTATCGGAGTTCGACCAATGCAAGATGACGGGCTCGTCGTTTGAAAGTTGTACGTTCGAAGGCACGGTCGTCCGGGGCGGGGACTGGTCGTTCGTGAACTTGCGTCACGCGCCGCTCCGGAAAATGGACTGGTCCGGTGTCCGGTTGACCGAGGCCGACTTATACGGGGCTGATTTGAAAGAGACGATATGGACGAACGCCATCTTGTCACGAGCCGTCTTGCAACATGCCGACTGTACATCGGCCGACTTTGTCTCGGCCGAGATGGACGGAGTCGATTTCTCGGACGTGACGCTCAAGAAAACGAAACTTGACGTCATGCAGGCCGTCCAAGTGGCGCGCTCGCTCGGGGCAATTGTCGTATGAACCATGAAGCCGTGCTCGAGCAGTTGTGCGAGCTATCAAAAGAAGACGACAACGTTCGCGTCCTCGTCTTGAACGGGTCGCTCGTCAACCCGAACGTAGAAGCTGACGTCTATCAAGATGTCGACGTCTCCTGTTTTGTGAGAGACGTCTCGGACTTTTTGGAAGACCGCACATGGATCGGACGTTTCGGAGAAGTACTCATCATGCAGACGCCAGACGAAGTACCCGGACGTCTCGTCTATGACCGATTCGCTTTCCTTATCCAATACGCGGACGGACATCGGATCGATTTGACCGTTCGTCCGCTCTGCGACGTGGAGGAGGCGATACGGGAAGACTCGCTCAGTCTCGTCCTCGTCGACAAGGACGACAGGGCCGGTCAGTTGGTCCCGACAGATGAGTCATATCGCGTTCGACGCCCGACGCGATGGGAGTATGACCAGTGCTGGAACGAGTTTTGGTGGGTGTCGCTTTACGTCGTCAAAGGGATCAAACGGAAGCAACTGCTATACGCATATGACCACATCACGATCATGCGGACGATGCTTAGGCGGATGCTGTCGTGGCAGGTCGGATTTCAGACGGATTTCACCGCGAACGCCGGGAAGTCCGGAGACGGGCTCGCCCCGTATATCGACCGTGACAGTTGGGAGGCGTATCTCGCTACGTATCCCGTGATGGAGACGACGTCGCTCGAGACGAGTCATCGACTGTTGGTCGATCAGTTCGAACGCGTCAGCAGACTGGTGGCCGACCGGTCAGGGTTTCCGTATCATGAAGAAGAAGCGTACCGAATGCGTGACGCCTTTTTGACGCTTTGGCATTCAAACGATTAAGTTTTAGCCGAGTCGGGAAACCCCCTTGTATAGAAGGAGGAATGACGCTTGAATCCGTATACGACGTTCATCGCGCTCCTAGTAGGGAGTTTACTTTTATTTGTCGGCATCCGGACGAAGAAGTGGCCAATTATCGTTGTGGCTTTGTTTCCGCTCGGCCTCGTCGCATTTAACATGTTTTTACTTATTACCGGACGCTAGAAGACTGCCTGTCAGTCTTCTTCTTTTTTGTATACGGACTTAACGAAAAATGCTGTCGGGAGCAAGATACCGATGGCGGCCTCGACGAGCGCGAACAGACGAGCCGGACCGACTGGCAGCAAGTCTCCAAACCCGATCGACAGAAGCGTCACCCCACTGAAATACAAGACGTTTTGCCAGGACGGTTCGACGGGGGTCATCGATTCGAGCGACGTGACGAAAATCATACCGTCTTGCGATAACGCATAGTAGATGGCGGCGAACCCGAACATCACGCCTAACAAGCTGACGAACAGATGGCTAAAGAGACGCCCGTCAAATGCTGTCTGCCGATACGTCTTGCGTCGAAAGAAGGTATATATGTTCAGTCCGACGAATAAGACGGCAAGCGTCAGTAATATGGTGTTCATGTTGAACACTCCTTTCATACCGGTTTAATGTTGTTGTTCCCTGCAAATGCATCATCAAACGGACGATCGCATCATGAGAGATTTGACGACAAGGAGGTGTCCGTGTGCAACGATTTTTATTCATCGTTCTCTGCTCATCTATTATTTTAGGGGGGTGCATCACTAAAACACCGTTCGACTTTGATGAGATTGAGTCGTATAAGATTTTTTATAACGTACCGACCGATGAAATCATTGAAGATATGGCCCGCTATGACCTGGTCATCATTGAACCGATTTGGTATTCACCGGAACAAATCGAGACGATCCGGTCAAACGGGACAAAAGTGCTCGGTTACATTAACGTGATGGAAGCCGACACGTGGAATCGGGCATTGATTGGACAAATGGAAGAGGATGACTTCTTTTATCGTGACGGGGAACGGATTTACTTTCCGAAGTGGGACTCCTACTTGACGAATATCGCTTCCGCGAATTTCCGGAAAATCCTCATGCGAGAAATTCAAAAGCAAGTGATTAATAAACATTTAGACGGGATTTTTCTCGATACGGTCGGTGATATCGATGATGTCCATCTCGATCATCCGGACGATTTGGCTGAACAGTTGGATGGGCTCGAAGCATTTTTAAAATCGATTCAAGGCACATATCCCGGGGTCCCGATCGTTCAAAATTGGGGGATTGAGACGCTAGAACGAACGAGCGCCCCATACGTGGACGGATTCATGTGGGAAGGGTTCAATTATACGGCCATCACGACCGACTCTTGGTCGATGGAAAAAATTGAGCGATTGGATGCGTTGCGAGAGACGTATGATATTGCCGTGTTGACCGTCTCGGATCAAGAAGAACCAGCTAGCCGGGAGTTAGCGGAACAACATGGGTACATCCATTACCATGAGCCTACGTATTATGATACATGGGATTTTTAGGTAATATATGAGATTATAGACAGTTTCATACGGGTATTTATTGTACAGGACTCATATTTGGACTAGAGAACCACATCAAACATACACACGTGATAGGAGGGGATTGTTATTTTTTACGCTCAAGACCGCCCTTGGATCAAATGGGTTGAAATCCTTGTCGTCTTCGCTCTGCTCATCGGAATCGATCTCATCTTCAATCTCGGGACGATTCAAAATGACTTGAACTTGTTTTACGTGGCCGCGATTTTATTCGCGTTACGGTACGGGACGATCTTTGGTCTCATCAGTTTCGGCGTCTTGCTCCTATACAAAGTGGTTTATACCGGCTTCGTCGGAGGAGATATTTTCTTATTGTTCTACGATACAAACTCACTGCTTACGCTCTTCTATTACTTCGCTATCACTGTCATCGTCGGTTTATTCAGCACGTCATTTCGTGAACGTTATGAGATCAGTCAGTTCCGCAACGAGGAGCTGAAAGATGAGAATACGTATTTGAAAGAAACTGTCGATTTACTCAACACATCTCAAACGACGCTTCGTCAAAAATTACTGCAATCAGAATATAGCCTCAACCAACTGTATGAACTGGCTGTGTCGCTCGATTTGCCGCACCCCGAGTTAATTCGTAGCGAGACGATTCGGCTACTGAAAAAATATTTCCTCGCAAGCGACGTTGCGATTTACCACGTCGACCGGTCGCAAAAATCGATGCGTCTCCTCATTCGTCAAGCCGAGAAAAAAGAGTTTCCGCAAACGATATTCCTCGATGAGGCGTCGGGCATGTTTAAACGTTTCTTCCAAGTGCAAGAGACGACGCTCCGACAACTCGATGACGACGATTCAGACCCGATGTTGCTCGCGCCGATCACGATTGACGGACAGACGCGTGAGGTTGTTGTCATTAAGCGTCTGCCGCTTCGCAAGTTGACGACAGACGACTTGCACGTCTTGAATATCCTCTTCTCATGGATCGGGACCCGGATTGAAAACGCACAGACACTGATACGAAAAGAGCAGCACGAATTGCTCTATCCGGGCACATCATTCGCCAATCTAGTGGCGCTTCAGGAACAAAAAAAGGTCCATCACGGTCAGCCGTTCATCGTGCTCGAATATGCACTCGGATACGAGCCGGTCTCGCTTGAGAGCATCGAGGCCATCGTTCACTCCTATTTACGGGAAATCGATATCGTCGGGTATGACCGTGAAGAAAACAAACTTATGTTGCTCTTGCCAGGAACGAGTGAAGAGCATCGGCAACGGATTTATGATCGGATTGAAGGCATCTTGATCCAGAAAGGGGTGTGAGTATGGGAGCCATCAGCAATACGGTGTGGATCTTGATTTACATCGTCCATGCCATCCTCGCCCTCGTCTTGCTCATCGTGTTGAAACGAAGAATGAAAGCCCCAGACTATGGGGTCGCAGTAGCAGCCCTCTGCTTCGGGCTGTTTTTACCTTTCATCGCCGAACTCGCCGTCTACGCGGTGTATCGCCTCGCCGAACGGTTCGGACGCAGTGGTCTAATCGAGGATTACGACGAGTATATCGATTTCAAAGTCGTCAACTATGAAAAAATTCGACATGAGGCGAAGGCGAGCGCGAGTCTGCTCCCGCTCGCGGATGCCATCAATTCAAAAGATCCCGCCATTCGAAAACATTCGATTTTGACGCACGTCAACCAATCGATCGATCAGCAAGGGAAATACTTGCAGATGGGTCTTCAAAGTAAAGATAGCGAGACCGTCCACTACGCCGCGGCGACGATGAACATCTTGATCGATCAATACGAGCAAGAATTGAAACTGGCGAAACGCGAATATGAACTTGGTAACCCAGAATCAATCCGCCGCCTCGCCACGATTTATAAACGGATGATCCACAGTGAGTTGATCACGGAGGTCATGCTGAAAGACAAGCGCGAGGCATGGTTGAAAGAATTGTTGATCGCAAAGACACTATTCGCTCCGGTCGCTTGGATTTATGAAGATTTGAACGAAATTTATGAGACGTTGAACCGTCCGAAACATCAACTTGAAACATTGAAAGAATATGTGCATCATTTCCCCGAACGAATCGAGGCCCATTTGATGCTGATCGACTTCTACTATGAACGGGAGCGTTGGACAGAAGTGAAAGCCGTCATGTTTATGATGCAGACGCAGTTTTCACTCGAAGACGTGCCGTACGAATATCGGCTGCTATTCGAAGAATGGAGTGACACGACATCATGGAAAAACGAACTATAATCTCATTCTCGCTCTTCATCGTCTTATTTCTCGTCATCGTCGGTGCGATTCAATATTTACGCATCCATTCTTTGCACACGTTATTGCCAAACGTCGCGGAGCAACGGATGGAGATCGATCAATTGCAAGGCGGGGAAGCGGCCGCGTCGGGGCAACACCGTCTTCAAGTTTATCTCGTACGTGACGACGAAGAGCTTGCGGTCAAAGCTGCCGATAATATCCTTTACGGACTTCGTTACGCCAAGTTGGACGTGACCGAGATCGCCCCGGAAGAAGTCGGGACGGTGGCGCCCTCACCGTACACGATTCTCATCTTCACAGGAGAACGGACGACGCGTTGGCCGTTCACGGAGATGAAGCGATTTGTAGAAGGCGGCGGGAACATCATCTTCGGCAACCGTTTCAAAGACCCGGCATTTAATGAACTGACTGGGGTCGAAGAGATTGGGGAGTTTGTCCCGGACGTATATGGTTTGAACTTCGAAGAGAAAATTTTCCCGGGCTATGTTGATTTGAATCCGCCGGAAGATTTATTCGTTCATAGTGTTGTCGACTTCGCCATCGCGGATGAAGCGAACGTCATCCTGTCCGCTGAAGGGTTCCCGATTCTTTGGGAGTACGCCGTCGGTCAAGGAAACGTCTTGTATTGGAATACGACCATCACAAACCAGAAGATGATGCGCGGACTGTTCGTCCAGACGCTCGGCACGTTGCCGCCTGCGTTCGTCTCGGCCCAAGCCGCTATCAAACTGATGTATATCGATGATTTCCCAGCACCGATCATGAGCGGCAAAATGAAAGACGTCTCGACGACGCCGCTCGATAAGTCCGTCAAAGACTTCTTTGCAGAAGATTGGTGGGAGGACATGGTCGAGATGGCGGAAGCGGACGATTTGATTTACACAGGTGCGATGATCGGCACGTACGAAGAAGAGATGGAACTAGTCGATGAGCAACTGATTAAACGAGGGGAATTCCCGATGCTGTTCTTCGGTCGGAAACTGCTCGCGAACGGCGGCGAGATTGGATTGCACGGCTATAATCACCAATCACTCGTCACGGCCGATGAGCCAATTGACCCGACGTACGGATATATCCCATGGAAAGATAAAGAAGAGATGAAGCGTTCACTCCTTCAAGCCGAATCAGTGTTTGCGAACTACTTCCCGGCCGAAACGCTCAAATCGTACGTGCCGCCGTCGAACGCGCTCAACCGTACCGGCGTCGATGCGATTGCCGAGGCGTTGCCGGAGCTGCGGACAATTGCATCGCTCTATACGGGCGAATCTGAGAACGGGGATTTTGTCCAAGAATTTGAGTTTGATGAGACACATCCGGAGCTGTACCATTTCCCGCGCGTGACGAGCGACTACGGTGAGTCAAAAGGATCGATTTTCCAAATGGTCGATGCGATCGCCAATTTCGGTGTCTTCTCGCACTTCATCCACCCGGACGATGTCATCGACCCGGAGCGGGCGTTCGGAAGAGATTGGGATACGATGTTCGCGAGTCTTAGAAAAATCATCGATGATATCAACGTCAACTATCCGCATTTGCAAGCGTACACTCAGCACTATGCGACAGAGAAACTGATCACGTATCAAGCGGCCGACTTGAACGCATCGTTTGATGAGAACATCATTTACTTGTCGGGTGAAGGTCTCGTCAACCCGTCACACTTCACAGTTCGACTAAAAACAGGCCAATCCATCGATACCGGCACGTTCGCCTTCGGGACAGTCGAACAGATGGAAGCGGACCGTCCACTCTATTTAGTCACATTGACGGCGGCGAGCGCCGAAATCGCCATCAAGGGGGACGCACAATGAAGATTGGACTCGTGCTAGAAGGAAGCTATCCATATGTGAGCGGGGGCGTCTCCAGTTGGACCCAGACGCTCCTTGAAGAAATGCCGGACGTGGAATTTGAAATCATTTCAATCCAGCCTACCGAGAAGCGTCCGGAAGATATGAAATACGTGTTGCCGGAGAACGTTTCTGGCGTCACCCATTTGTACTTGAACGAACCGGGACAGCGAGGGAAAGGGCGGATGAAGCTAAATTCGGAGGAGGAAGAAAAACTGTCCGATTGGCTCATGTTGAAAAGTCCAAATCGACAAGCGCTCGGAATTATTGGTTCACGAATCCCATCCAGCGAGGCGTTTTTTGCCAGTGAATTCTTTTGGCGAAACGTAAAAGCAGCCTATACCGAGGAGATGAACGGGGGCTCGTTTATCGATTATTTCTGGATGTGGCAAAGCATGTACATGCCGGTACTCCGTGTGTTGCATCAACCGCTCCCGAAAGTCGATCTCGTCCATTCCATCTCAACCGGTTATGCCGGGATGGTCGCCTCTTACATGAAAGAGACGCAAGGCATCCCGTTCATCTTGACGGAACACGGCATCTACTCCCGGGAGCGGGAAGAAGAGATTCTCCAATCGTACTGGATTCCGGCCCCGTACAAACCGAGGTGGGTCCGATTTTTCCATCACTTGTCACGCGAGGCGTACAACGCGGCTGACGAGATCATCACGTTGTTTGAACGGAACCGTGAATACCAGGAGTGGATCGGGGCACCGAGCGAGAAGACGAAGATTATCGCCAACGGCATCGCCGACCGCCATATCCGGCCTGTCATCGAACCGGTCGAACATGACGTCTTCCAAATCGGGGCGATCGTCCGTGTCGTACCGATCAAAGATTTAAAAACGATGATTTACGGCGCCAAAATTTTGCAAGAGCGGAATCGCTTGTTCAAATTGACGATCATGGGACCGCTCGACGAGGATGAAGAATATGCAGAGGAGTGCCGTTTGCTCATCGAGCAGAGCGGTCTTACGGACTACGTCGAACTTGTCGGTAAAGTGAACGTCCAAGAGTGGCTGCCGACGTTTGACTTATTGCTGTTGACGAGCATCTCGGAAGGACAGCCGCTCGCTATTTTGGAAGGCATGGCCGCCGGCATCCCTTGGGTGGCGACCGATGTCGGGGCGTGTTCGGAGTTGTTGTACGGCCGGACGGACGACCCGTTCGGTCCGGCCGGATTCATCGTTCCGCCGGTCCACCCGGAGGCGATTGCCGATAAAGTCGAGTGGATGATGGACTATCCGCGCGAGCGGATGCGCTTCGGGAAGAACGGTCGCGAACGCGTGCGTCAATATTACCGGTTGCAACAGTTCGTCGACCGTTACAAAGCCATCTATGAAGCGAGGAGGGAACAGTATGGCGGGCATCGGGTTTAAACTGCAAAAACTGTTTCAAGAAGACTACTATTCGTCACGGCTGAAGGCGTACACGTTCTCTGGCCTCGTCACGTCAGGACCGTGGCTAATCGTCATCTTGGTCGTCGGGACGATTCAATGGCTGGCGTTTCAAATGCCGATGTTGTCGCTGGAAGAACGGACGATTTTCATGCTGTCCGTGTCTTACGCCTTCATCTTTTCGCAAATTGTCTTCAGTTTTCAACAGCTCGTCGTCACGCGCTACGTCGCCGACTTATTCTATGAGAAAAAGGCGCATGAGATCTTTCCCGTCTTTACCGGCATGTTGAAAGTGACGATGCTCGCGGCGGTCATCATGTACAGCATCTTTTGGATGATCTCCCCGCTCGCATTTGTGTATAAACTCGTTTTGTTCGTCTTGTTCATGACGATCAACGTCATCTGGGTCATGTTTTTGTTTTTGAGCGCGGCCAAGTTTTATCAGGCGATCGCATACAGCTTTTTGCTCGGTGGTTTCATCGCGGTCGGCGGCGTGTTCTTGATTAGCCGCATCATGGCAGACCCGACGAGCCTAGAGTTGTTGACCGGCTTCACCGCTGGGATGATCGTGACGTTATTCGGATTATTCTTTGCGATGTTGCGGACGTTCCCGCTCCGCTACGCCACGAGAGAGTTCTCTTATTTCCGTTACTTTGATCTCTACCCCGACTTGTTCGCAATCGGCGTCTTGTACGTCCTCGGGATTTGGGTGACGAACTTCATCATCTGGTTCGGTGAGGGACGGATGGTCGTCGCTGATTCGTTCGTGTTTAATCCCTACTACGACACGGCCGTGTTTTGGTCGTACTTGACGATTGTCCCGACTCAGTTGCTGTTCGTCGTCGCCGTCGAGACGAGATTTTATGAACGGTACCGTACGTTTTATGGGCTCATCAATTACGGCGGGGCACTCCATCAAATCGACAAAGCGAAACAGACGATGACGACCGTCTTGAAAAATGAGTTGATTCGCCTCGGCCGGAGTCAAGGCGTCGTCACACTGTTCGCGGTGCTCATGGCCGGTGTCTTCGTCGGTTGGATCGGCGTACCAGAGGAAGTTGGGCAAATCTTCCGGATGACGACACTTGCCGCGTTCGCGAATGCGATGATTCTCGTGTTGACGCTACTGTTGCTCTACTTCGAAGATCGGCGTGGTGCGCTTCTCGTCAACTTGTCGTTTTTCACGTTCAACGCTTTGTTCACGACGCTGTTGCTTCCGCGAGGCATCGATTGGTATGGCGTCGGTTTTGCAGTCAGTACGACGATCACGTTCTTTATCGCCGGCCTCCGTTTGATTTACTTCATGGGGAAAGTCGATTATTACGTGTTTGCCTCTTCGAATCGGCGTAAACTCGGAACGGAACGGTTCTCCAATATGGGAAGTGTGTTGAACCGCCGCTTCTCACGTTGAAGGGTTCCTATTTCATCAAAAGATTGGTATGATGTGACCGAAGACGACCGAATTTCATAATGTTTGCCACTAGGGGAGTCGCATGACGCGGCTGAGATGGACGAGGTCCAGACCCTTTGAACCTGATCTAGTTCACGCTAGCGTAGGGAAGTGGGCGAAATGACTTGTCTCACCCTCTGTGTATGTCCGACGCCGCTTCCGTTATGGGAGGCGGCGTCTTTTTTCATACAACAAAGGGGGAGACGGAAATGACGTTCACACAACAAATCCGACAAGAGGCGGATGCTTTGTTCCAAGCAAGTTTTGACCACCCGTTCGTTCAAGCACTAGGTGAGGGAACGCTCGACGAGGCGAAGTTTCGCCACTACGTCTTGCAAGACTCGTACTATTTGAACCAGTTCTCAAAAGTGCAGGCGAAGGGAGCGATTTTATCGCACGACATGGAGCTGTCGAGCCGATTTTTGACGCATGCCCTACACACGATTGAAGCTGAACACGCGTTACACCGTGAGTTCTTTACGATGCTTGACGTGACCGAAGAAGAAAGACGTGGGTTCGAGCCGGCACCGACCGCATACGCATACGCGATGCACATGCAACAAGCCGGACCGACGCTCGGGGATGTGCTCGCGGCGATTCTGCCGTGTTACTGGGTGTACTACGAGATCGGGGAACGGTTGAAAAACGCGAAGCCGGAGCATCCAATCTATACGGCTTGGATTGCCACGTACGGGTCGGAATGGTTCCGTGAACTCGTCGAAGAGCAGATTGACCGTCTCGATCTGTTGGCCGAACAGGCGACCGAAGTCGAGCGCACCCGTTATCGTCAATCGTTCTTGAAGAGCTGTTACTATGAAGTGGCGTTTTGGCAGATGGCATGGACGCTTGAGACGTGGGACGTCCCGGTGGAGGTGAGCCGATGAAGCGCGATTTATGGGACAAAGTCCGGGCCGAGCGACCGCTCATCCATAACATCACGAACATCGTCGTCGCGAACTTTTCAGCGAACGGTCTGCTCGCCGTCGGCGCGTCACCGGTCATGGCGTCCGCTGTCGAGGAAGTGGCGGAAATGGCTACAGTGAGCGATGCGCTCGTATTGAACATCGGAACGCTCGATGCATCGACCGAAGCGACGATGATTCGGGCCGGGCAAGCGGCAAACGCTGCGGGACGTCCCATCGTTTTCGACCCGGTCGGTGTCGGCGCGACATCGTTTCGGCGTCAAGTGGCGACCGCGATCCTCGCACAGGTGCAAGTGACCGTCATTCGTGGCAACGCCGGTGAGATGGCGACATTGATTGACCGAACGGCCCACACGCGAGGGGTCGATGGCGGGGAAGCGTTGCATGACGTGACACACATCGCGCGCGAGGCGGCCAAGCGGTATCGCTGTGTCGTTGCCGTGACCGGAGAGACGGATGTCGTCAGTGACGGGGACGTGACGATTGAAATCAAAGGAGGGACCGAAGTGATGACACGGACGACCGGGACCGGCTGTTTGCTCAGTGCGGTCGTCGGCGCATTTCTTGCGGTCGAGTCCGATGCGATGACCGCGACGTCGACGGCGCTCGCCGGGTACGCCCGTTGCGGGGAACTCGCGACAATGCGTGCCGAAGGGTCGGGCGATTTCCCGATCCACTTCTTGAACGAACTCGGTAAGATGACCGCGGTCGAACTACCGAGCGACCGGATCGAGGTGGTCTCATGAAGCGCACACAAGTGTTGACGATCGCCGGTTCCGACTCAGGCGGCGGCGCCGGCATTCAAGCCGACTTGAAGACGTTCCAAGAGCTCGGTGTATTCGGCACGAGCGTCTTGACGGCAGTCACGGCTCAAAACACACGAGGTGTGCATGGCGTTGAAGCGGTCTCGACCGAACTGCTCGCGCAACAACTCGATGCGATCGGTTCCGATTTTTCAATCGAGGCGTGCAAGACCGGGATGTTGTTCGATGCGAGCCGAATCGAGACCGTCGCTTCCGGCGTGAAGCGGCATGCGTTCAAACAGCTCGTCGTCGACCCGGTCATGATCGCAAAAGGTGGGGCGTCCCTACTTCAAGACACAGCCGTCGAGGCGCTCAAGACGTCCTTGCTGCCCCTCGCGACGGTCGTCACGCCGAACGTGCCGGAAGCGGAGGTGTTGACGGGTTTGACGATTCGTTCATTTCAAGACCGTTTTGAGGCGGCGGAACGGATCTTGTCACTAGGCGCGAAGGCGGTCGTCTTAAAAGGGGGACATCTCGAAGGGGAACGTGCCGAAGACCTCGTCTTGACGGCGTCAGAGGCTTTCCTCGTCTCGGCAACTCGTATCCAGACGTTTGACACGCACGGCACCGGGTGCACGTTCTCGGCGGCGCTCACGGCCGAGCTCGCCAAAGGTCGTCCGATCATCGAGGCGACCGTGACGGCGAAGCGGTTCATCCAAAGCGCGATCACGCACGGTCTCGATATCGGTGCCGGACATGGGCCGACGAACCACTGGGCGTACGGCACGTATGGAGAGGAGGGTGTGACGCTTGAAACGATCACGACAAGCCGGGCTCGCTGAACGGCTAGAGCTTTACTTCATCTGTGGGACGACGAACACGAAAGATATCTTCCGGACGGTCGAGACGGCACTCCAATGTGGCGTTACATGTTTCCAATTTCGCGAAAAAGGAAAAGAGGCACTGTATGGAGATGAAAAAGAAGCGGTGGCCCGAGCGTTGTTTCAACTTTGTCGCACGTACGGTGTGCCGTTTATCGTAAACGACGACGTCGACTTGGCATTGAAACTCGATGCGGACGGGGTACATGTCGGTCAAGAAGATGTGTCAGCCCATCGCGTCAGACAGATGATCGGGGCAGACAAATGGCTCGGGGTTTCGGTGCATTCGCTCGAAGAAGCGGCGACGGCCATCGAGCATGCGGACTACGTCGGCATCGGACCCGTCTTGCCGACGGACTCGAAAGAGGACGCCGGTGAAGTGAACGGCACGACGCTCATCCGTGAAGTGCGGGCGGCGTATCGGGAGCTCCCGATCGTGGGGATCGGGGGCATTCGGCCTGAGCACGTCGAAGAGATTCGACGTGACGGGGCCGACGGGGTCGCCATCATCTCGGCCATCGCTTCGGCGCCGGACGTGGCAACAGCCACACGACGTTTCAAGTGTCTCTGAATTCGATTCGAGGAGGAAGACAAATGAACGTATTTGTAATTGGTGCGAACGGACAGATTGGGAAACAGCTCGTCGAACGCTTACATGAGGAAGGTAAGCATGACGTGACGGCGATGGTACGAAAAGAAGAACAGCTTGAGGATTTTAAAAACAAGGGCTATCAGGCCGTGCTCGGTGACCTTGAAGGCGATGTCGCGAACTTGACGGACGCTATCGGCAACGCCGACGTCGTCGTGTTCGCAGCCGGTTCTGGCGGGAACACCGGAGCCGATAAGACGTTGTTGATCGATTTAGACGGCGCAGCGAAAAGCATCGAAGCCGCGAAACAACAAGACGTGAAGCAATTCGTCATGGTGAGCGCGTTGAAAGCGGAAGACCGTTCGGCATGGCCGGATGAGATGAAACCATATTACGTCGCGAAACATCACGCGGACCGTGTGCTCGAAGAGAGCGGATTGACATACACGATCGTTCGTCCAGGTGCGCTCACGGATGACGCTGGCACCGGAAAAGTGAAGACGGGCGACGTGTCGACCGGTGAAGTTCCACGCGCCGACGTGGCGGCTTTCCTCGCCCACGTGATCGGACATGATGCGGCTTACAATAAAGCGATCGACCTCGTCAAAGGTGACACGGCGATTGAAGACACACTATAACAGGTACGAACGGACTTTGTTCCGTTCGTTTTTTTTTGGAATGTGCCCTTTGGCTCGATAAAGGAAACGAAACGTCCGATAGAGAAAATATAGACGTATCTGTCTTGAGAAAGGGGTCTATCCATGACCGCACTGTTTACGTATATGGTCGTTTATCTCTTACCGGCCTTCTTGCTCAGCCATCTCGCGCTAGATGTGTTGCTTCGAAATCCTAGACGAGTCGAACATCGGCTGCTCAGTCTGTTCGTCTTCGGCTATGCGATGCTCTTCATGGCAGAGTTCGGGCGCCACTTGTCGCCGATTGAGCTCAGTCCGGCCTTCGTGACGTACTGGTTCGGAAACGCTGGGATTTTGATTTTTGTATGCTCGGTCCACTTTATCTTTAAAGTGACCGGTGTCGGAGCCAGACTTCCGAAATGGCTCTACCCATATGTCCTTTATTTACCGCTCATTCCGGTCGCCTTGACGTTCATCCGTCAAGAGAACATCATCAACAGCCAACGGTTCGACCAAGTCGGGATTTGGCTATACCCTGAGTTCAACGCCTCGTATTTGATCACGATGACGATTGGGAACGTGTTCCACTTTCTCATCGTCCTTTTGCTTATCTATGCACTCAAACGAGCAGAACGAACCGAGCATCAGCGTGTTCTGAGGATGCTCATTTGGACGGCACTCGCCGTCCTCGTCTGGGACATCGTGTTCGGTTATTTCCAATTCCGCGGTGTCATGCCGCCGTACGGTTATATGTATGGAGGTCTCGTGTGGGCCGTCGCACTCGTCGTGGCGATGAATCGCCTCGACTTCTTGGCCTCGTACGCGAAACGATACGGGACGCTCTACAATTTGAACCCGTCCGCGATTTTGCTCGTCGATGACACCGGGCGCATCGAGAGCGCCAACCCGGCCGCCCGGATGTTGTTCCATACGGTCCGGGTCGTCAACGAACGTTTCGTCGACTTGTTGCCGGAGAAAAAGCGGGAAGAGTGGTGTCATCATTACCGCCAGCACTTCCAAGCACAAAAGAAATTTCTCGAGTTCGAGACGAAGATTCAAACGAAGACGGGGCAAGAGCGTTATGTCGTCATCGATGGCGACTTCGTCTATATCGATCAAAAAGTCCACGGCATGATCCTCATCCGGGACGTGCACTCGTTCAAAGAGGCCGAACAGACGATTCGCTTTTTCGCGTATCACGACCCGCTCACGAAACTCGCCAACCGCCGTGCGTTTTATGAGCAAGCCGATCAAGCATTGCTTCAAGCGGACACACTTGCCCTCATCATCCTCGACCTTGATGGGTTCAAAGGCATCAACGACACGTACGGTCATCAAGTCGGCGATGAGTTCCTCATTCATCTCGGGACGGTGCTCGAATCGGTCACACCGGAAAACGGTCTGGCTTCCCGGGTCGGCGGCGACGAGTTCTACATCTTCTTGACAGATGTGACAGAGCCTCGTCTCATCGATTTTGTCACACGGCTGCAACGGACGCTCAGCGAGGAGTCGTTCTTGCTCGGACGGCAATCGATCCCGATTCGGGCGAGCATCGGTGTGAGTCTCTCTCCGGGGCAAGGGGTCGACCTCGATACGCTCATTCATAAAGCCGATCAGGCGATGTATCAAATCAAGCAAGACGGCAAGAACGACTACGCGATTTATGACGACGTGTTACACGGTCCGAAATAACGGGAACAGACTCACGATAACCCGTTACAAGGAGGAGATGGCATGTTAGAGAAACCGTTAGTGACGATGCGCGCTGAAGGAGAATCGACCGGGGTGAAGACGACGGTGCACGTCCGTGACTTGGCTCCGTTCATCGTCGATGAACCGGAGCGGCTCGGCGGCACCGACGCCGGACCGAACCCGCTCGAGTATTTACTTGGTGCCTTGTCGTCGTGTACGACGATCATGATCGCCTATGTCGCCCAGGACCAGAACTTTGACTATGATGGTGTGACGTTCGTGACCGAAGGGACACTCGACCCGCGCGGCTTCCAAGGCGTCGAAGGGGTGCGGACGTATTTTGAGAACGTACACGTCAACATCGTGCTCGAGACGGTCGAATCGGATGAACGGATTGCGGAGCTTCAAAAAGGTGTCGAGGCGAGGTGTCCGATCCACAATTTGATGCACGCGGCCGATGTTGACATCACGGCGACGTGGACGCGAAAGTAAAGACGGGGCCAGCCCGTCTTTTTTGTAGATGATAAAGGAATCCCCGACCCCGACCACGAACAGCATAGAGACGCAGGGAGGGGGAGCGGATGAACGTCCAACCGATGACAGACGAAGACGCCCGCGCGATTCAAACGTGGACGTACGAAGCACCATATGCTTTTTATAACCAGACTCCTTCTGAGGCAGGCATCAAGGAACTGATGGCTTATCAAGCTGTTCATGAAACAGGTGAACTGATCGGCTTTTATTGCCTCGGGCGGTACGCCCAAGTGCCGAACGATACATACGTGTACGACGATACGCACATCGACCTCGGTCTCGGCATGCGTCCGGACTTGACCGGGCAAGGCCGCGGACGCCGTTTCCTCGATGCGGTGCTGTTTGAGGCGAAACGGGCCGAGAAGCCCGTACGGCTCACCGTCGCGTCGTTCAACCGACGAGCCGTTCGGCTGTACGAGGGCGCCGGCTTCCGGCAAATCGCATCATTTGAGAAAGGCACGACCCGCTTTCTCATCATGGTGAACTGATCAACCGTATTGACGTTGATGGGCTTTCTTTCGTTTCAAATAGTCCTCGTCGGCCCGGATTTGATCCCAGCGCTCTTTGAAGATGCGGGCCGACTCGGCTTTTTCTTCATCGATCTCACGCTCGTGGATATCGCCGTCGTCTTTGTATTTGCGTCCGCCTTTGTAGTTGGCGTAGCGACGGGCCCGCGTATAGCCCATCTGAATGAACTTGCGGGCCATGTCCATGCCGACGAAATCATCGTTCTTCCGGTAAGCTTCAAACAGCTCCATAATCTCGTCCGCCGATTGTGTCGCGATGTCCGGTGTCTTGAAGCGCCAGTGGGGCAGAATCTCGCTTTTGTAAGGTTCGACGAGGAGCACCCCTTGTTCACCGCGGCCGACACGATATAGTTCGGGCTGTTCCCGAAAGTCGATCGTATCAAAATCTAAATCATAATCAAATGGCATCGTCATCCCTCCTCTGTTCAATCCATTCCCTGAACGAGTAAGAGAAAAACGATGAGAAGGAGTACAAGATGATTCAACTAGAGACAGAACGTTTGCGGCTTCGCGCGTTTCACCTCGATGACGCGGAGGCGATGTATCCGTACGCGAAAGACGACCGGGTCGGTCCGAACGCGGGATGGGCGCCCCACCAATCGATCGAGGAGACACGCGATGTCATTCGAATGTTTCAAGCCGATCAAGACGTATGGGCCATCACGCTGAAAGAGACGGATGAGGTCATCGGGACGATCGGTTTACACGACCGGCGACCGGACCCAAATATACAGCACGAGGCGCAGCGTGAGATCGGTTACGTATTGAATCCGACATGTTGGGGACAAGGCTACATCCCGGAAGCGGTGCGCGCGATGTTGCGCCACGGGTTTGAAGATCTTGGACTCGAGCGCATCTGGTGCGGTCATTTTGACTTCAATGACCAGTCCCGGCGCGTTGTCGAGAAATGTGGATTCGTCTATTCGTTCACGACGTCGCAACAACTGACACGGCTCGACGGCCGGACGGTGGCAAGTCTCGTTTACGTCATCACAAAGGAAGACTATATGAACCGCTTGGCTCTGTGATGAGTCACGCGGGTTTTTTTTTCGGAAAATAATGCTTGATATGTAACCGGTTACACATTATGATGTGATTGTAAGCGTTACCAAAAAAGGGGGTGTGGAGATGGCGACAATTAAACAAGTGGCGAAACAGGCGAACGTCTCGGTCGCGACGGTATCCCGTGTCATGAACAACAACGGCTACGTGAGCGCGGAAGCACGGGCCGCCGTCGAGCAGGCCATCGCCGACCTCGATTACGCACCGAACCGTGTCGCACGGTCCTTATTTACAAAGACGTCCGGGTTGATCGGCTTGATCATGCCCGATATCACGAACCCGTTCTTTCCCCAGTTGGCTCGTGCGATTGAGGATGTGGCCAACCGGCACGGGTATCAAGTCGTCCTGTGCAATACGGACGAGCAGTTAGAAAAAGAACAGTCGTATCTCATCGCCCTGCAGACGATGCACGTCGACGGGTTGATCATCACGACGAACCATTCGGACAATCCGAACTATGAAAAACTCGACTTGCCGATGGTGGCGCTCGACCGAATCGTGAAATCGGGGATTGATGCCGTCATCTCGGACGGTTATGAAGGCGGGCGGCTCGCGGCAGAAGCGCTCATCGCATCCGGTGCGACGAGGCTCGCCCATATCGGGGGACCTGAGCAACTGCAGACGGTGAAGCGCCGGACCGATGGCTTTGTCGATGTGGCCGGCGACCAAATCGTCGGGATGACCCGATCGAGCTTCGCGTTCAAAGACGCGCTCGTCGCGGCGCAGCATCTGTTTGACGAACATTGGCCGTTTGATGGCGTCTTCGCCGCCAATGATGTCATCGCCGCAGCGGTGCTTCAAGAAGCGGTCCGGCGAAACGTCCGCGTGCCAGAGGAGTTACAAGTAATCGGATACGACGGCATCGAGCTCGGCGAGATGACGTCCCCGCCGCTCACGACGATTTCGCAACCGATCTATGAGATGGGTCGACTCGCGACAGAGCGGCTGCTCGATTTGATTGAGAAGAAAGACACTGCGACAAAAGAAATTTTATTGCCGGTCACCTTAACGGAGCGGCAGACGACGAAACGGAAGGGGCAAGACAGATGAAGCGAATTGTAGTGATCGGAAGCATCTCGATGGATTTGGTCGTCACGACGGACAAACGTCCGCTCGCCGGAGAGACGGTCATCGGGAACACGTTTCAAACGGTCCCGGGCGGAAAAGGCGCCAATCAGGCGGTCGCCGCCGCACGACTAGGCGGTACGGTCGAAATGGTCGGATGTGTCGGCGACGATGCGTTCGGCACGAGCATCCGCCAAAACTTTGAGACGCATCGTGTCGGCACACGTCACTTGCAGACGGTTGAAGAAGACGTGACCGGCACGGCGCATATCGTGCTTGCCGAAGGCGACAACTCGATCGTCGTCGTCCAGTCAGCGAACAAGCACGTCCGTTTCACCGAGGGAGAACTCGACGCACTGCTCGACAGCGAGACGCTCGTCTTGTTGCAACTCGAGATCCCGCTTGAGACGGTCGAACACGTAAGTTCCTACTGTCGGAAACACAACATCCCGGTGCTGTTGAATCCGGCGCCGTCGCAACCGCTCACGGCAGAACTGCTCGACAACGTGACGTATGTGACACCGAACGAACACGAGTGCCGTGACTTGTTCGGGGACGTGCCAATCGAGGACGTATTGCGCCGATATCCAAACAAATTGCTTGTGACAGAAGGGGTCAGAGGGATTCGCTTCTTCGACGGTGAGACGATTCAACACATTCCGGCCATCCGCGCGGACGTCGTCGATACGACGGGCGCTGGCGACACGTTCAACGGCGGGCTCGCGGTCGGCCTCATCGAAGGCCATACGCTACTCGAGGCGGCGCGGTTTGCCGTCGTCGCATCAGGCATGAGCGTAGAAGGGTTCGGCGCCCAAGGCGGGATGCCGACACGAGACGAAGTTTTGATGCGATTGGAGCGAGTGTGATGAAGAAATTAGGTATTTTGAACAGTCACTTGACGAAAGTGTTCGCCGACCTCGGCCATACCGATAAAGTCGTCATCGCCGACTGCGGATTGCCGATCCCGAACGGGGTCGAACGCGTCGATTTGGCGCTCCGACTCGGGGAACCTTCGTTTCTCGATGTGTTGGACGCGGTCGAGGCGGATATGGTCATCGAACAGATCACGGTCGCCGATGAGGTGTTCACGGAAAATGAGGCAATCGCCAAGGCGTTGACCGAACGGTTCGACACGGTAAAGACGTGTTCGCATGAGGACTTCAAACGGGAAGTCGCCACGGCTAAAGTCGTCATCCGCACAGGAGAGGCGACACCATACGCTAACGTCATCTTGCACGCGGGCGTCATCTTTTAAGGAGGGATTCGATGCATATCGAATTGAAACGCATCCATAAATCGTTCGGTCCGGTCAGTGTCTTGAAAGGTGTCGATTTCGAACTGTTGCCTGGTGAGATTCATGCCTTGATGGGGGAGAACGGGGCCGGGAAATCAACGCTCATGAAAGTGATGACCGGGCTTCACGCCCAGGATGAAGGAGAAGTCGTCATCGACGGTGCGGTCCGTCAATTCAAACATCCGAAAGAAGCGGAGCGGGAAGGCATCGCCTTTATCCATCAAGAGTTGAATATTTTGCCGGAATTGACCGTGACGGAGAACTTGTTTCTCGGTCGCGAGTTGACAGGGGCGTTCGGCGTCATCAAACAACAAGAGATGAAGCGTCGGGCACGTGAATATTTGGCCGAGCTGAACGTGTTCATGGAAGTCGATGAACTCGCGAAAAATTTATCGGTCGGGCAGCAGCAGATGATTGAGATCGCCAAGGCGCTCATGACGGACGCGAAAGTGATCGTCATGGATGAACCGACGGCAGCACTCACCGACCGCGAGATTCGTGCCCTGTTCGCGGTCTCACGGGCACTTCGTGACCAAGGTGTCTCCATCATTTACATCTCGCACCGAATGGAAGAGATCTTTGAACTGTGCGACCGGATCACCGTGCTTCGTGACGGGCTTTCGATCGGGACACATCGCATCGTAGACACGTCGTTTGAAGAGATCGTCAAAGAGATGGTCGGCCGAGAAATTGGCGAGCGTTACCCGGATCGGACGGCGACAATCGGTGACGTCGTGCTCGAAGTCAATGGATTGATAGGTAACCGGTTCCACAATGTCTCGTTCGATGTCCGTGCCGGCGAGATCGTCGGATTCTCCGGGCTCATGGGGGCCGGGCGCACGGAAGTGATGCGCGCCTTGTTCGGGGCGGACCGGGCGAAAGCTGGCGTCGTCAAACTGAACGGAAAAGAAGTGCGCATCAAGAAGCCTGCTGACGCCATTGCTCACGGCATCGCTTTCTTGACGGAAGACCGCAAAGGCGAAGGGTTGTTGCTCGACTTCTCGCTCCGAGAAAACCTCTCGCTCCCGACGCTCGATCGACGAGCGAAAGGGACGATCATCTCACGGCAAGCGGAAGAAGAGTTCGCGGACGGCTATTTGAAAAAGCTACGTGTCAAACACCATTCGATGGAGCAAAAAGTGAAGTCGCTCTCGGGCGGGAATCAACAAAAAGTCGTGCTCGGGAAGTGGCTCGGTGTTGAACCAGACGTCCTCATCCTTGATGAGCCGACGCGCGGTGTCGATGTCGGCGCCAAGAAAGAGATTTACACGATCATGAGCGAACTCGCCGAGTCAGGCGTCGCCATCATCATGGTGTCATCGGATTTACCGGAAGTGCTCGGGATGAGCGACCGCATCGTCGTCATGCGCGAAGGGGTCGTCACCGGGACGCTCGCGAAACATGAGGCGACACAAGAGCGCGTCATGACTTATGCGACAGGAGGACAGTAACATGGAATTGAAAGCAGCGACTGCATTAAACCGACCGCAAAAGCTCGGCTGGGGACAAAAGCTAGGTCCGTTGTTCGGACTGCTCGTCATCATCGTCGTCGTGACGGCGCTTGAGCCAGGGTTCCTTTCGCTCAACAACATCTTTAACGTCTTACGCCAAGTATCGATCAACGCGCTCATCGCGTTCGGGATGACGTTCGTCATCTTGACGGGGGGAATCGACTTGTCGGTCGGCTCAATTTTGGCGCTCTCGTCGGCGTTCGTCGCCGGGATGATGGTCGATGGGCAACATGCCGTCATGGCGATCGCACTCGGATTGATCGCTGGGGCGTTACTCGGGGCGTTCAACGGGGCCGTCATCACGTATGGGAAAGTGGCGCCGTTCATCGCGACGCTTGCCACGATGACAATCTATCGGGGGATGACGCTCGTCTATACGGACGGTCGTCCGATCACGGGGCTTGGTGACTCGACGTGGTTCGAGATGCTCGGCCGCGGCTACTTCTGGATTATCCCGGTACCGGCCGTCACGATGTTGATCGCGTTCGGGGTGTTGTACTTCATCTTGAAGAAGACGACGTTCGGTCGTCATACGTACGCTATCGGTGGCAACGAGGAAGCCGCGAAGCTGATGGGAATCGGCGTCAACAAAGTGAAAGTCATGATTTACTCGTTATCCGGCATGCTCGCCGCACTCGCCGGCATCATCTTGACGTCACGTCTGAACTCGGCGCAACCAACAGCCGGGACGTCATATGAGCTCGATGCGATCGCAGCCGTCGTCCTCGGGGGGACGAGTTTAGCTGGCGGTCGCGGATGGATTGTCGGGACGCTCATTGGAGCGCTCATTATCGGAACGTTGAACAACGGCTTGAACTTGCTCGGGGTCTCATCGTTCTTCCAACTCGTCGTCAAAGGTGCCGTCATCTTGTTCGCGGTACTACTTGATCGAAAACAAAACGCGTAATCATCGAAAGGGGAAACGGAAGATGAAAAAATGGACAGCTTGGCTACTCGTATTGACGATGGTCCTCATGGCGGCATGCTCGACGGAACAACCTGGGTCGAGTTCGGAGCAGGAGACGAAAGATGGGGACTTTAAAATTGGTCTCTCGATCTCAACGTTGAACAACCCGTTCTTCGTGGCATTGAAAGACGGGGCGGAAGAACAAGCGGCTGAACTCGATGCCACACTCACGGTCGCAGATGCACAAAACGATGCGGCGAAACAAGTGAGTGACGTCGAAGACATGATTCAAAAAGGCATGGACTTGATTCTCATCAACCCGACGGACTCTGAAGCGGTCGGAGCCGCTGTCCAAAGTGCGAACGACGCGGGTATCCCGGTCATCACGGTCGACCGGAACGCCGAGTCAGGTGAGGTCGTCGCTCACGTCGCGTCAGACAACGTCGCCGGCGGGAAGCTTGCGGGCGAATACATGGTCGAACTCGTCGGGGAAGGCGGAAAAGTCGTCGAACTCGAAGGGATTCCAGGAGCTTCGGCGACGCGTGACCGCGGTCAAGGGTTCAACGAGGCGATCGATGGAAAACTCGACGTCGTCGCGAAACAATCGGCCAACTTTGACCGGGCCCAAGGCTTGACGGTCATGGAGAACATCTTGCAAGACAATAAAGACATCGTGGCCGTGTTCGCACATAACGATGAGATGGCACTCGGTGCCGTCCAAGCGCTCAACAGCGCTGGGATGAGCGATGTCAAAGTCATCGGCTTCGATGCGACGGACGACGCCGTCAAAGCGGTCGAGGACGGAACGATGGCCGCGACGGTCGCGCAAAAACCGACGGAGATTGGAAAGCTCGGCGTGGAAGCTGCCGTCAACTACTTAAAAGGGGAGACGGTCGAAGAAAGCATCCCGGTCGACCTCGAATTGATCAAGTAACGTAGAAAGCCGCCGCATCTATATGCGCCGGCTTTTTTTTCATGCTTGTTCGATAGGGTGGAGCGACCGGACGACTTCGTCTTTAACCGTCACGCCGCTCGCTTCGAGCTCGGCGATTTTGTCGGCGAACTGAGGCAAGTGGTCTTTGTGCGCGATTAAGAGTTCGTCGAGCACGCGTTTCGCGGTCTCCCCGCTCGGGATGAGCGGATTGAGAATGAACGCTTGGAGCGCGAGGCCATAGTCGCCCGTCACGGCCGCCTCCTCGACGCACAGCTCCATGTTCTTCATCACGTGGAGCCAGCCTTTCTCGGCGGGAGCGAGCGCGCCGAATGCGATCGGTTTCGCCCCGGTCGCCCCGATATAGGCGGACACTTCGACGACATCGTCCGGGGCAAGGTCAGGGACGGCCCCATTGTTTTTCGTCGAGACGACGATGTGTGTGTTCTTGTTCGCATAGATCGATGCGATCGTCTCGCACGCCGCGTCCGAATAGTGGGCGCCGCCACGTTTGGACAGTTGCTCGGGCTTGTGGTCGAGGCGTGGGTCTTTATACAGTTCGAACAGCTCCGCTTCCGTCTGCTTCACTTGTTCGGCCCGTGTCCCGACAGCCGGGTCTCGGTACTCCTCGAGCATATGGGCGAGCATCTCCTCGGCGCGGTAATAGTAACGATGGTAACCGCATGGGATCATGTTCATCTGCTGCAACTGCTCTTTGAAGAACGGCATGTCGTGAATGTTCGCCGGGATGCCTGAATCCCCGTCAACCATCTTGTCGATGATGTCACGCGTGACGTCGGTCCCGTTCGAGTCATGGACGCGATGCCAGTGGAAGTGGTTCAATCCGGCGAACGAATACGTCAGCTCTTCCGGTTTCTTGCCGATCAGTTCCGGCTCGGCCATCATCGCGTTGACCGGGACGTTGCAAAGTCCGATGACTTTGTCCCATCTCCCGTAACGGATGATGGCGTCTGTCACCATGCCGCTCGGGTTCGTGAAGTTGACGAGCCACGCGTCCGGACAGAGTTGTTTCATGTCTTCGACGATGTCGAGGATGATGGGAATCGTCCGGAACGCTTTTAAGATGCCGCCGGCCCCGTTCGTCTCTTGCCCGACCATGCCGTACGAGAGCGGGATGCGTTCATCTTTGATGCGGGCGTCGAGCAAGCCGACACGGAACTGGGTCGTGACGAAGTCGGCGTCTTTCAAGGCTTCTTTCCGCTCGAGCGTGAGATGTACGGTGACGTCATAAGGTGAGGCGTCCCACATCCGTTGGGCCATCTGCCCCACAATCTCGAGCTTCTCTTTCCCAGCTTCGATATCGACGAGCCAAATCTCTCGAATCGGCAACTCTTCGTAGCGTTTGATGAATCCTTCCATCAATTCTGGTGTGTAACTGCTGCCGCCTCCGATTGTGACGAGCTTGATTCCGGTTGTCATGTCAATTTCCTCCTTGTTGATTCACAAAAAATAAATCAGAAGTGTAAATGAAATAGGTGTAACTAAGCTTCTCATTCAGTATAAAATAAAGAAAAATAGAGACAATACGATTGGAGATAAGTCCGAAAGCGTTTACAAACAAATACAATTGTATATTTATTTTTGTGAATTTCATTTACAGGAGGCGTCGTCATGTTGTTGACCGAGAAATTAAAACAAGATTTATTCTCGCCGTCTGAGCGAAGCGTCATCGATTATTTATTTGAACAGCGGGAACACATCTCCACGAAAACGATGAAGCAAATCGCAGAGGCGACGTATACGCATCCATCGATCCTTAGCCGAATCGCCGAGAAGCTCGAGTTCTCGGGTTGGCTCGAGTTGAAGACTGTGTTTTTAGAGGAGATCGACTATTTGAATCGTCATTTCTCAGACGTGGATGCCAACTACCCGTTTGCGGCTGAGGACGGGTTGATGACGGTGGCGAACAAAGTGGCGGCGTTGAAGCAGATGACGATTGAAGACACGTTATCGCTCCTTGACCATGAGGCGTTCGAGCAAGCCGTCACGATGTTGCATGAGGCTAGGCATATTAAAGTCTTTTCAATCATTCATAACTTGCTACTCTGTCATGACTTCAAGTCCAAAATGAACCGCATCGGCAAGCAAGTCACACTTTGTGAGGTGGACGCCGAGTTCGAGGCGGCAAATGCAGACGAAGCAACGTGTGCGCTCCTCATCTCCTATACAGGTGAGAGTGATTACACGGTCGGTCTCATCCCATATTTAAAACGACGCGACGTCCCGGTGCTCGCCTTGACGAGCCTCGGGGAGAACGCCATCTCGCATGAGGCGGATTGCACACTCCGGTTGACGACGCGTGAGCGGCTCTATTCAAAGATCGGCAGCTTCACCTCAAACGATTCCATCCATTGCCTGCTCGATTTCTTGTATGCGGGTGTGTTTGCGAAAGACTACGAGGAGAATCTCAAGTATAAGATTCAAATCTCGAAAAAGTTCGATCACCGGAAAAGTTCGAGCGAAATCATGCAAGAAAAAGAGCATCCGTTCACGTGAACGGATGCTCTTTGCGGCGCAGATAGATGAGATAACCGACGAACAGACCGAGACCAAGCAAACTGAGCGCGGTCGTGACTATGAAGAACGGTGGACGATACGTCAATTCGACGTCGTTTCGTCCTTCATCGAGCAGGATCGCGCTGAACGCGTAGTTCGCCTGTAAGACGTCGCGCTTTTCTCCGTTGACGCGAGCGCTCCATCCTCGTTCGAACGGGACGGGGAGAACGGCGTATGTCCCAGGGCGGGCATCCTCGACCGTGAAGTCGAGGTCGGGGCCGTCCCACGTGACCGGGATGTCCGGGCGAGCATCCGCCTCGTCAAGCGCGGACTCGAGCGTCGAATAATCTTCCCACTCGACGGTCACGTCTTCGAGCGCGTACGTTCCTTCCGGAAGACGCAACGGCACACGCTCGGATAGAGGGGTGCGAAGCGTCATCGAGGTGAGGTCGGTCCGATAAATCGAAGCCTCGGGCTTTCGGGTCGTCCGGTAACCGCCGAGCTTGATGAAGAAGCCGTCACCCTCAAGCTTCCGGATATTGAAGGAGACGTATAGGTCGCCTGTCGCCGTCGCCGGGACGTCAGGAATCAAGTCGAGTCCCCCTTCATCGGAAGTGACACGAAGCGTATCATCGTCGAGCGCGGCATCGACACCTTCTGTCGTGAAGTCGATCGATTGGGCCGGGGTCGGCGTTTCGTTTCCAGCTTCTAAGATGACACCCGAGAGCATCGCCTGTTCGCGCGTCAACATCGAGGCGTCGTCAAGCTCGGCTTGACGATATGTGGACGTCGTCGTCCGAACGAACGGGAGCCGTGTCTCGCTCTCGTAGACGGCGTAACGTTCCGTCTCGGCGAGCAAGTTGAACCCGTAAGGTGCTTCGCTCGACACGTTTTGGTTACGCATCCAATACGGGCTCGACAACAAGTGGTGCAAGTTCGCGCGATTGCCGAGCGTACCGTAGCGGCTCACACTTTCCCGCAACATATCAATCTCGAGGTCGCTCCAATAGAACGTCAGCAAATTCCCGTTCAAAATGCTTGAATAAAGACTCGTGCCGAGGAACGACTGGACGATTGGGGTGTTGTTGCGCAAATGAACCATCCAATCGAGACGTTCGAGCGGTCCGGCTTCTTCTTTCACGAAATCAATTAACTCCCGCTGTTCGGCACTGTCGTAACGTGAGCTGTTCACGAACGCCTCGTTCGTGTTGACGATCGATTTGTCGTGAAGGATGAGCTTCGTATAGCCATTGAAGACGATGAGACATGATGCGATGAGGATGTAAGGTGCAAGTACCGGTTTCCACCAAAGCGACGCGACGGTGATGAGCATCAGCCCAAACATGACAAGACCGACCGGCCATGACGCGACATTCCCAAATAGACCGAGCAGGAGATAAAGCGAGACCGTCCCAGCTGCGGCGATGAGGAACGCGCGCGTCTCGAACCGCCACTGCGACAACCCGACCGCGACCGCACCGCCGATCGTGAAGCTCGCGAGGTATTCCCAGCGGAATTGCGGGGCCGAGAACCCGTTAAAGAAGCTGCCGACGTGAGGGCTGAAGTGGAGCACGATGAACAGGAGGCTCATCGACGAGAATAGCCGGAACGCGGTATGGCGATAGAGTGGACGATAGAGCGCAAGCAGCACGAACGCTGCCGGAATGATTAAAATGGTGCTATCGTATAACACGTTATCGAGACGGAGCCACGGAATGTCATGTGCGAGTGACGGTCGCTCGTTCTGCAGAAAGCCATAGGTGGCCGGAACGAACGCGAACGCGCTCAACAAGAGCGCGAGGACGCCAGATCCGCTATAGAGCATCCATTGGTGCCGACGTCTGAGCCGATCTTCCGGGAAGCGGATGAACTGGCGGAACAAGACATAGACGAGGACGAACACCAAGTTGATGTAGGCGAAGTAAAAATTGTTGATGAGCATGATGGCACTGACAACGATGAACAAATCCGCCCGGCCGAGCCGGATGATCCGCTCGAGCCCGATGACGAGGAGCGGCACCCATAAAAAGGCGTCCGCGAAAAACTCCCAAAACGTGACGTGCCGGATGTACATGACCGACACGCCGTACACGATAGCACCGGCAAACGCGTAAAGCGTCTGGACGTGAAAGAGTCGATACGCGTACGTCGTAAACAATAAAACGACAGCAAGGCGGACGACACTCACGACGAGGGCGAGCTGTAACCATAGTTCTAAGTCAGGATTGACGAGCCCGAGCGCATCGAACAACGAGACGACGGCGACCGTGAGCCAAAAGACGGCTGACGTCGCGTAATAGTAGGCGAGCTGCGTGATGATCCCGCCGCCGAAGCCGAAGTCTTCCGCATAGACGAGGTTGCCTTTATGGAACGTCTCGTACAAGAAATGTTTGAACGGGACCATTTGCGATAATCCGTCGTTCGGTCCGGCGATGTAGCCGCCTTGTGATTGATAGTAGATGAAGAACGCATGGGCGACGATTGACACGAGAAATGCTGCGACGACGAGTATGACTTTCTTCATACGGCCGATTGCTCGCGTTTTAAAATTTTACTCGTGACGATGAACGTCGCCGGCACGGCGATGAAGATGGCGAACAGCGGCGCGATCGATGTCGAGACATTGAGCTGTTCGACGAGTAAATAAATACAGACGGTCGTGACGGTGAAGTTGACGACTTGCGTCAACGGGAACTGTAAAAATTTACGTAACGTCGGTTTGACCTTGAACGTGAAATAGCTGTTCAAAAAGAAAGAGGCGACCATGCTGAGCGTGAACGCCACCACATGAGAGACCCCGTAGCCGACTTTCCAAACGTGATGAAACAACATGTACACCAAATAGTAATTGAGGGTGTTAATTCCCCCGATGACGATGAATCTTATAAACTCTGCCTTTCGCTTGTTCATTCACACTCTTCCTTTGCATATTGGTTTCTTGAATCAAATAAGCGGGACGCTGTTTCGTCTCGAAATAGATGCGTCCGACGTATTCGCCGATAATCCCGAGGCTGACGAGTTGGATGCCGCCGAGTAACAGGATCGCCGAGATGAGCGTGAAGTAACCCGGTGTCTCGACACCGTCTTGGATGATGCCGAACAGCGTGAACAAGATGTAGAGCATCGATAACATAAGGATTGAGACGCCCGTATAAAAGCAGAACCGGAGCGGTTTCGAGTTGAAGGAAATCAACCCGTCGATCCCGTAGTTGAACAACTGATTGAACGACCATTTCGTCTCGCCGTTTTGACGCAAGACGTTCTCATACGTGACGATTTTTTGCTCCATCCCGATCCAAGAGAACAATCCTTTCGAGAAACGGTGATTCTCGTTCATCCGTAACAGCGCGTCAATCGCTTCCCGACTTAGGAGACGGAAGTCGCCGACGCCGTCTTCAAGTTCAACGTCGACAATTTTATTGATCAGTTTATAGTACGTCTGCGAAGCGAGTTTCCGGACCCCGCTCTCGCCGGTCCGGTCGCGCTTGGCGATGACTTGATCATATCCTTCTTCGTAACCCGCGATCATTTGAGGAATGAGGGCAGGGGGATGTTGCAAGTCGGTATCCATTAAAATGGCGGCGTCCCCGGTCACGTGTTGGAGACCAGCGAGGATTGCCGCTTCTTTTCCGAAGTTTCGTGAGAAGGAAACGTACCGGACTTCAGTGTGTCGATGCGCCAACTGTTTGATGGCGTCTAGCGTATTGTCAGAACTCGCGTCATTGATGAACACGATTTCATAGTCATACGTGCTCCCCTCGAATTGCTCACGGATGGCTTCGAAGATAAGTGGAATGTTTTTTTCTTCGTTATAGGCGGGGAGAATAAATGAGATGACGTTCATAAAAAAAACTCCTTTCTACACAGTTTGCGTACTACCTCTCTTCCCGCTCTGTTGACCACTCAAGCATCGTCCCACAGTTTCCCACAAAAAAATCCATCCGCGAGGGATGGATACAAGATTAATCGAGCGCGCGCAGCAAGGCGCGGACCGGGCTGCCGTCTCCTTTGACGATCGGGAGCGGGACGGCATTCAGTTCATAATCGCCTGGCGCGATATGGTCGAGGACGAGTCCTTCAAGAATATGGACGCCGTTTCGGGCGAGGGCATGATGCGCCGCCATGTCTTTGCTGTCGATCGCATCGACCGACGGCAAATCGAGACCGATCAAGTAAATACCGAGTTCACCGAGCCGGTCGGCGAGCGATGGGGTCAGTTCCGGGATTTGTGTCGGAAACACACGTTTATCCGGCCAGCCGTCTGTCTTTAAGATGAGCCGTTCCACTCCGGTCAAGTCGAAGCCGTCCAAGTCACTGGCCTCGATGCGGTCGTGTCCAGACAGGTGAATGACACGGGCGGGTCCGATATAGAGCCCGGGATCGAGGTCGATGACGCGTTTGCCGGCGTCATCAAAATGGAACGGCGCGTCAATATGCGTCCCGGCGTGGAGGCTCATCGTCACTTTTCCGACGTTGACCGAGCCGCTGTCGGCCATCGGCCAAGCGATCTCATAGCGAAACGGTGTGTCCCCAGGCCACGTCGTCGTCGCGTCTTCGAGCGGTTGTGATACATCAATCCAACTCATGCTGTCGCCTCCTCATAGTTTCGTCCGGACGGTCCAAAGCTCCGGAAAGAAGCGGTGGTCCAACACCCGTCGCAAATAGTTCACGCCAGACGAGCCGCCGGTTCCCATCTTTTGACCGATGATACGTTCGACCGTGGTCATATGATTGAAGCGCCACATCTGTTGTTGGCTGCCGATGTCGAGCAGTTTCTCGCCGAGCTCGTACAGGTCCCAGTACGTGTCGACGTCCCGATACACCTCGACCCACGCCGCTTCGACGCTCTCGTTCCATTCCCAATCCGTCGTCACGTCACGATCGAGGACGGATTGGTCGATGGCCAAGCCGCGACGATGCATCTCACGCACCGTCACGTCATAAATGCTCGGGGCATGAAGTGACGCCTCTAAAAGCGGATACAACGCCTCGTCATGGGCGTAGACGCTGAGCGTCCGTGCGTTCTTGAACCCGAGCGCGAACTCGATTTGTCGGTTTTGATACGATTGAAAACCGGACGACGATCCGAGCTTGTCCCGGAACTCGAGATACTCGGCCGGTGTGAGTGTGGCCAGCACGCCCCACGACTGGATGAGTTGTTGTTGAATCTTTGACACGCGGGCGAGCATCTTGAACGAGCGTTCGAGCTCTTCGTTCGCGATCGCGCTCGTCGCGGCGGTCAACTCATGCAAGATGAGTTTCATCCATAGCTCACTCGTCTGGTGGATGATGATGAAGAGCATCTCGTCGTGGTGGTCCGACAGGCGGTGCTGACTTGAAAGAATCGGGTCGAGCTGCAAATAGTCCCCGTATGACATGTCTTTTGAGAAGTCGGTTTGAATCGTCTTTTCGACTTTATGTTCAATTCGTTCACTCATCGTTTTTCCTCCTCAAGCTACGACTTCGCGGACGTTCGCGAACGCCTCATATTCTTTGTCATCCATGATCGTCTTCAAAATTTGGACGACGTCATACACATCTGTGAACGTGTTGTAGAGCGCGACCGGGGCGAGCCGGATGATGTTCGGGGCGCGGAAATCCGGGATGACCCGGTGTTGTTTGAGCGCCTTGCAGATGCGGGCCGCCTCCGGGTGCTCGAGGCTGAGATGCGCGCCGCGAGCGGCTTCGTCACGCGGACTGCCGAGTACGAACCCGTGTGGACGCAATTCCGTCTCGACAAGGTCCATCATATACGTCGTCAAGGCGAGTGATTTTTCACGAATCGCCTCCATCCCGATTTCGTTGAACATCTCGAGCGCGCCGAGTTGCGGGGCGAGACTCAAGACGTGCGGCGTCCCGATTTGAAACGCTCCGGCATGATCGGCGGGCGTCATCGTGTGGTCCATGTCGAACTGTTTGTCTTTGCGTGAACCGAACCAGCCGGCAAGCCCTGGCGCCGTACCGAAATGACGCTCGTGAACGAACAGGCCGCCGACGCTTCCCGGTCCGCCGTTCAAATGTTTATAGTTGCACCAGTAGGCAAAGTCGACGCCCCAATCGTGAAACGCGTGCGGGATGGCGCCGACCGAATGACAGGCGTCAAAGCCGATCAAGATGTCACGCGCGTGGGCCGCTTTGGCGAGACGGGCCATGTCCAAAATCTGCCCGCTCCGATAGAGCACCGTCGGTAAGACGATGAGAGCGACGTCGTCCGTCATCGCGGCGATGATATCGTCTTCTCGCAAGTAGCGGCCGTCCGGGCTGTCGACTTGGATCAAATGCTCGGCCGGGTCGAGCCCGTGCAGTTCGAGTTGGCTCTTGAGCGCATAGATGTCTGAAGGGAACGTCAAAGTGTCGGCCAAGATTTTAGTCCGTGCTCCTTTTGGTTTAAAGAACGTGGCGACGAGTTGATGCAAGTTGACCGTCGTCGATCCCGTCACCATGACTTCTTCCGTTCGTGCCCCGATGAGCGGGGCGTTCAAGCCGGCGAGTTCTTCGGACAAGTTGAACCATGGGTGACGCCCCGACATCCATCCGTCGATCCCGAGCTCTTTCCAGTCCTGTAACGATTCCATGAGCGTTCGCTCGGCCCGTTTCGACAACAGTCCGAGCGAGTTCCCATCCATATAAATCCCGTCTTGCGGCAAATAAAACTCTTCCCGATAGCGTGCCAGAGCATCGCTTTTATCAAGCGTCTCGGCGTATGACCGTGTGAAATCGTGTAGCATGTCCATCCCCCTAAAATTCGTCTTGCAATTCTGACAAAAGCGTAGCAAACCGGAAAGGAAGCGTCAATTTTTGGAGCGGATGATTCGGATATATTGAATATTCGTGGACACCATGATCAAGGAAACGACGAAAATTGAAAAGAGTTGTGAATCTCCTGTTAGGACCGAATAGACAAGCAACAAAATAATCGCAAGCGTCATAAGCGAAGTCGTTGAAAGGTTCGTCTTGTATAAGCCTTGCAACATGACATGTTTTTCCCCGTCATCGGACAGGTCGAGTAATCGTTGTGCATAATCCGGGTCGGATAATTTTGGGAGGGCACGTTCTGGGTACATCACGGCCAACAGCCTGTTTAGTGAATAAGAGAGAAAAATACCGGCCACAAGTGAAAGTAAAATCGCGATGAGAAACGCAAGCGATTGACCCGTCAATAAAATAAAACTAGCTGAAGTGAGACTGAGGATGACCGTCAACGTCGATGCGAGTGAACCGTCGCTATAAGCCTGATACATGTAACCCTCCGCCTCATCTTCTTCATCGCCGGTCAATGGTTGTTTCGTCAGACGGCGAATCCGTTGCACACGGCTAGCTCCCCAAGCGGTCAATCCGAGTAGCAGCAGCAACAGAAGCCATGTGAAAGGTAAGACAAGATTTGTCAAATCGATTTGAATGATTTCGTTGTTCAAATATACGTACATAAACGTGTAGCCGACGAGTCCACCTAAAAACATTTGCAGACCAAATTTAAACCATGATTTCATTGAAGTTCCTCCTCGTCAAACTGAAATACTTCTTCGATGGGCTCATTAAATACTCGTGCGATTTTAACCGCAATCAATAAGGACGGCATAAACTCTTCTCGTTCGATTAAACTGACGGTTTGACGTGAGATGCGTGCCCGCTTTGCCAACTCGGTTTGATTGATACCAAAACGAGCACGTAATTCTTTTAACCTTGTTTTCATTTCAATCACCTCGATTTATTAAATTGTAAATGATAATAATCAAAATGACAACGATATTTGTCAAAATGAACAATAATATAGTCAAAAAAGTCTCGCTTCTAAATGTCAGAAGCGAGACGTTCGGTCATTTCACTTTTTTTAGGTTCTCTTTCCGTAAAAGGCTGAACAACGTGTACACCATCAGAATGAGGATGACGGTGAACGGCAACGCCGAAATGAGAGAGGCGGTCTGCAATCCTTCGAGGCCGCTGGCGATGAGCAGGACGGCCGCGATGCCGCCGAGCAATACACCCCAGACGATGCGAACGGCGAGAGGAGGGTTCAAGCTGCCATTCGTCGTCATACTGCTAATGATATACGTCGCCGAGTCGGCGGACGTGATTAAAAACGTCAGAATCAACATAATCGACAAAATCGATAAAAGGAAGCTAAACGGTAATTCCGCGAACGTGACGAACAAAGCGCTCGTGACGTCCGCATCGACCGCTTGGGCGATCGACGTCCCCACGAACAGATCGAGGTGGAGCGCCGTCCCGCCGAATACCGCGATCCATAGAAGCGCGATGGCCGGAGGCACGACGAGAACGCCGACGATGAACTCACGGATGGTGCGACCACGCGAGACGCGGGCGACGAACGCCCCGACGAACGGTGACCAGGCGATAGCCCACGCCCAGTAGAAGATCGTCCAGTCCCGGACCCACGTTCCTTGTTGATACGGTTGGAGCCGGAGACTGTAGCGGATAAAGTTTTGCAAATAATCACCGAATCCGAGCGTGAACGTCTCGAGGATGAAGACGGTCGGACCGGCAAAGAAGACGAAAATCATAAGGACGAGCGCCGTCGCCAAGTTCACGTTGCTGAGCCATTTGATCCCGCGGTCAAGGCCGGTCGTCGTCGACGTCAAGAACAGGGCGGTCAGGACGACGATGATCAATACTTGAACGAGCGCCGTATTCGGTAAACCGAAGACGCTGTTCAGTCCTCCGTTGATTTGCAGTACCCCTAAACCGAGCGACGTGGCGACGCCCATGACCGTCGCGATGACAGCGAAGATGTCAATCGTCTGATTGAGCGGCCGCGTATACGAGCGGTCTTTCAAAAGAGGAGACAAACTCGTCGAGATGAGGCCATCCGCGTTTCTCCGGAACTGGAAATAGGCGATGATCAGACCGACGATGGCGAACACGGACCATTGGCTCACTCCCCAGTGGAAGAACGAGTAGGCCATGGCGAGACGGGCACTTTCGACCGTCAACGCTTGGGTGTCCGCATAAGGCGGGGTGAAGAAGTGGCTCATCGGCTCGGCGACGCCCCAAAAGACGAGCCCGACACCGAAGCCGGCCGAGAAGAGCATCCCGATCCAAGTGAAGAACGGATACTGCGGCCGGTCGCTGTCCGCACCGAGGCGAATTTTTCCATATTTACTGAACGCGAGGAAGACGAGAAAGAGGACGAAGAAAAAGACGGCCAACAAGTAAAACCAGCCGAACGACTGGGTCGTGAAATTGAAGATGTTGCCGGCGATTTCCGCGAACAACGTCGGGCGTACGGCCCCGAACAATACGAGCAGGGCGATTACGCTTGCTGAGATATAAAACACACGGTTCAGCCGTGGCTTGTTCGATGAATGATTCATAAAGTCTCCTTCCTAAACGAATACGATTATGTAGGCCTCATTATTATTCCCTAAAAGTAATGTCGGAAAACGAGATTTTCATCGATTGTGCAATCTGGACGTTGAGCGACGATAAATGAGGGAATGATAAAGAAGAAGACTGTATTAAGAGGAGGGACCGATATGAAGTTAATTGCGATTGATTTGGATGGGACGTTATTGTCGCGAAAAGGCATCATCACGGAAGCGAACCAGGAGGCGATTCGACGGCGGCAAGCGCAAGGCGATTTAGTCGCCATCTCGTCGGGACGCTCGATTCATGATATCGAAGAAATTTTAAAACGGAGCAATCTGACGTGCCCGATCTTATCCGGGAATGGGGCGATCGCCTTTTATGAAAATGAACGCATATACTATCACTCGCTTCCGAAACATGTCGTCCAAGAGCTATGGGACATCGCCCACGAGCACGACACGTACGTGGAGTTTTATACGAATACCGGCGTGAAGGTGCTGCGTTCGGGGACGGATTTATTGAAAGGGGAGCTTGACGAGGTGCTCCCGCACGATCAATCGTTCACGCGGGAATGGGGAGAGCGGGAAATCGAGATTCAAAACGAACAGTTCGGTTTGACGTACGTCGATGTAATCGACGACATCGATTTCGAGGCGGATGAAGTGTATAAAGTGTTCATCTACTCGTTCGATCGTCGTAAACTCCACAAACTTCGGAAATTATATGAGCCGCGGACCGATATTTTGATCACGACAGCCGGGTGGACGAAAATTGAGATCGGTCATCCGAAAGCGAGTAAAGGGATGGCCCTTGAACAGTTGGCAGAACATCATCATATCGCGAAACAACAGATCGTGGCCATCGGCGATAATTTGAACGACGTCTCGATGTTCGAGGTGGCGGAGACGTGCATCGCGATGGGAAATGCCGTGGATGCTTTAAAAGACATCAGTACCCATATTACGAAAGACGCTGAAGCCGATGGCGTCGCGTACGCGCTGAACGAGTACGTGTAGATCAGAGATTTGGAGAAATGGTGAACACGGATTTGAAGGCCATAAAAACGGCTATTGTATTAGTGTAGTCCTCATTCAAAAGAGTAGACTGAAAGGGGGCGACGGATGAAACAATTTTCGAGACGTTTGACCGATGCCGGCTCGGTGAGACGAGAGACAGCTTGCGTAAACCCGATCGTGGGACTGTTCCCTACTCCTTTTGCTGTCGCCAATCTCGCGGTTTGACGTGAGGGGCAGACGAACATGATGCTTTGGGGGAAAAGCGTCGCGCGGTTGCGGCTTTATGCCAATGAAAAGGTGAGCCAGATCGAGGTGCGTGACAGATTTCATTCTCATATGTCAAAGTGGCGGCGCCGTGCCAACCGGAAGCGTGTTTCGTATTCTGTGAGGGGCCGAACCGTCATAAAGACGAACAGATGCGCGAAGTCATTGCGTGCACCGCGTCAACTTTTCTAGTGTCGGTAACGAACGCATGGGATGGTCGATCGAGCTATCGGTCGGATGGAAGTCCAATTTACTAGAACGCTCACCGTAAGCGCCACTATCGTGGCGCTTTTTCATTGCGTGAACGTGGAGACACGTGACGGGGAGACACCGGCAGCCTGTTTATACTCGATGCGATGACCGTCGACCGCCTTCGTCACCTGGAACGAGTAGTCCGCATCCGGTTCGTCGGTGAACGTGACGTCGTAGACGTAACCGCTGAAACCGAGCGTCCCATCGAGGGAGTAGGTCTGTTCCGGAATGTTATAATGAGTCGCAAGGTATGATTCCAAAGCCCGTTCCCGTTCTTTCATCTCCGCGTCATAACGGACGTACAAAAATGTGGTGAGGGCGATCGTGATGAATAAGACAGAACGAACGAGGTTGTTCCAATTACGACGTGGCATCGGTCGGTCTCCTTTCTTTAGATAGAATTAGATGATATTTTACGGAAAATTCAGACAAATTACAAGGTTTTTTTACAGGAGGTGACAAGATGCCGAAATTTTATTGGCTCGGGACGTTTGCGAGTGGCGTGCTGCTGCTTTCGATTGGGGAAGCGGCGGCGGTGCCACGCATCCTGCCTTACATTTTGATGGCAGTCGGTGCCATCGGATTTATTATCCAAACCGGATATGAACAAAAACGACGCCGCTAAGCCGGCGTCGTTTGTTTTACATCGATTCGAGCAACTGAAGGATCAACGAATCAATCTCTGATTGAAGGGCATCACTCTGTAGTTGCAACGTCATCAGTCGTTCCAAGTCGTTCGTGTCATTCATTTGAGTGAGGAGCGACTGATGGAGCACCTCGAGGTCAGCTAAACGCGCTTCTTCGCGGGACGTGTCTATTTGAGTTGTCTCCGTCGTCTTTTGCTTCGGCGTTGCTTTCTGTTTTTGCGTCGCAGTCGCCGTCTCAGGTGCATCGTGACGTTTCTCTAGTGCGTACGTCACGTTTCCCGGGAAACGCGTCGTCGTCCCGTCGAGCCAGTAGGTGATTGGGAACAGTTTATTCAAGAAGTAGCGGTCATGCGATACGGCGACGAGCGTCCCGTCGAAGCGGTCGAGTGCCTCTTCAAGCGCCTCTCGCGCTTCGATATCCAAATGGTTCGTCGGTTCGTCCAAGACGAGGACGTTCATCTCTTCATGCATGAGGATGGCGAGCATGAGCCGCATCTTCTCCCCGCCGCTCAAATCCTTGACCGGTTTGAACACGCTCGCACCGTAGAAAAGAAATTGGGCGAGCAGTTGTCGTGCTTTTCCTTCATCGACCGGGATTCGGTCCCGAAACGCCTCGATGAGCCGATGCGAGTGATCAAAATCGATGTGCTGGGACAAATAACCGATTTTCGCGCGTTCCGCTCGGCGCACCTCGCCTGAAGTCGGTTCAGTTTGGCCGAGCAACACGTTCAAGAGCGTGGACTTGCCGCTCCCGTTTGGGCCGACGATGGCGATGCGCTCGCCGTGGCCCGCGTAGAAAGAGACTTTTTCGAAGACGGTCTGGTCAAAACGGACCGTCACATCGGTCGCCTCAAAGACGTCACGACCGGTCCGGCCATGTGCCATAAACTGAATATCGGGTTGGATGGCCTCGAGCTGCGGTCGTTTGATCGTCTCGATCCGGGCGAGTGCCTTTTCCATCGATTTAGCTCGCCGGTAAAACTTCTCGTTCGGTGGGTGTCCTTCGTTCGCCCACTGCCTGAGCTGGCGAATCGTCTCTTTCATCTTCTTGATTTTCTTTTGTTGCTCCGTGTAGGCGTGGAATTGGTCGAGCAGTCGTTTCTCTTTTTGGGCGACGAAGGCGCTGTAATTGCCGTCAAAGCTTGCCAACTCACCATCCTCACATTCGACGATGCGGGTGGCGACGGCATCCAAAAACACACGGTCGTGCGAGACGAGGAGGAGCGTGGACGGACTGTCAGACAGGAACGTCTCGAGCCAAGCCATCGCCTCGAGGTCGAGATGGTTCGTCGGCTCGTCCAAGATGAGCAGGTCCGGTTCTTGGAGCAACGCCAAGCCGAGTCCGATCTTCGTCCGCTCGCCGCCGCTGAGCGTGTCGAACGGCCGGTCGACGAAGCGGGTGAGCCGCAGCCCGTCAATCATCGCGTTCACTTTCGACTCGATGACGTAGCCGCCGTTGTTCTCGAAACGAGTCTGCAACGCGCCGTACGTCTCGAGGAGCGTCTCGATGTCGTCACGCTCGGCCATCGTTTCTTCGAGCCGGCGCATCTCGTCCCCGAGTGTAACAAGCTCAGAAAACGCGGTATAGAGCACGTCCCGCCCGGTTTTATCCGGGTGGACAGGGATTTGAGCCAAATAGCCGATCGTCACCCGTTGCTTCCGGTAAATCGTCCCTCCATCCGCTGACTCGGTCCCGACGATGAGGCGGATCAGCGTCGTCTTGCCGCTCCCATTTCGTCCGACGAGCCCGATTCGTTCACCGGCGTTCACATGAAGATTGGCGTTGGTCAAGACGGCATGGCCGCCAAATTGTTTTTGGATGTTTTGTAATTCGATTAACATGAATCGTTCCTCCTAAAGTAGAGGCCTATCAAAAAAGCCGAGCGCAAAGAAGCGCTCGGCAAGAGAGAAAGGCGCTTTGTCGTATTTCAGCAATGTCTAAAAAAGGACAGACGGGTCCTGTGATGACGCGACATCGTGAAAAATCGCACGCAAAATGTACAAATGTTCTGTTGACCAATGCGTACGTCCGACAAAGTTCACCTCTCTCCCTCCTTTCAATCATCGTTATTATCAGTGTAAGCGATTTCTGAATAAGGGACAACTAGAGAACAGGAATTTGACGGAGCGGTGTCGTATTGTTTAGGCATCAGGAGAGGAGGGAGACGATGCGTAAAGAGTGGCTCGGTGCCATCAGTTTGACACTCGCCGCAAGTATTTGGGGCGGGATGTACGTCGTCAGTAAATATGCGCTCGGCTTTATCGAGCCGTTCACGCTCATTTGGATGCGCTACTTCGTGGCCTTCATCGTGTTGATGTGCGCGTGGTGGCTGTTCGGAAGAGAACGGATCGGGCGTAGTGATTGGAAGTGGATCGCGCTCGTCGGAGTCATCGGCTATGTCGCCTCGATTTCGTTTCAGTTCATCGGAACGAAACTGTCGGACGCGCATACGGGATCGCTCGTCACGGCGGCGACGCCCGCGTTCATGGTGCTGTTCGCCCGTTTGATTTTGAAAGAGAAGTTGACACCGGTAAAAGTCGGGTCGCTCATCTTGGCGACGATCGGGGTCATCATCGTCGTCGGTTGGCACGTGGAGGGAACGTATTTCATCGGTAGCTTGATCTTGGTCGGGGCGGCAATCACATGGGCGCTCATGTCGATTTACGTCAAAATCGCGTCGGCGACCCTGTCGTCCTTGACGATCACAACGTTTGCGATTGGTATCGCGTTTGTATTGATGACGCCACTCATGGCATTGGAAGTGGCCGACCATGGACTACCGACGATGACGGGGGTTCTTTGGCTCAGTGTGCTCTATGTCGGGATCGTCTCGACGGCCGGGGCGTTCTTCTTTTGGAACAAAGGACTCGAACTCATGGACGCAAGCGTCGGTTCGCTCTTTTTCTTCTTTCAACCGCTCGTCGGCGGCTATCTCGGCTGGCTCGTCTTGAATGAACAACTCGATCGCAATTTCTTCATCGGCGCCGCCTGTATCGTGACGGCCGTGACGTGGTCGACTCTCGTCGAACGGCGACAACAGCGCCAGCTCGCAGAAGCGTCTTCCGAACAAAACGAACGCTTACGCAAACAGTCGGCCCGTTAAGGCCGACTGTTTTTCAAAAACCGTGATGGTCCAATTTGTCTTGTTCGCGCTTCATTTCCAACCGTAGGCGTTCCAAAGCGAGTTTTTCTTGCTCGACTTTGAGACGAAGCTCTTCGACACGGGCCTTGCGCGTTTTGTTGAACGTGTCCGCGGCGATGGACACGACGACGATGATCATGATGTAGAAAAAGAAATCCATTTGCTTTCCCCCTCTTAGCGTGAACTGAACAGATCCGTCACCATTTGTTGCGTGATAAGCCCCTCGCGACCGTCTGTTAGGATCGGTGTGTCGTCGGTGACCGCTTCGATGAAATGGTCGATGGCCCCTTGAAATCCACGTTGGGTGAGAAGTGTGTCCCACGAGCCGAACGTCTCGGTCGTATGCGCCCCGTTCCCGTGACGGTGGAGCGTCACCATCTCCTCGACGGTCAGACGCAAGTCATCGGTGACGGCGACCACGCCCTCATGGTTGACGCCGGCTTTCCGGTGCATCGCCGTCGTATGTAAGCCGTGGTCGTCTTGCCAGACGTGACGGGCAAAGTGGAGGCCGTTCGTCTGCGTCGTCTCGAGCTGGCCGGTGACGAGGCGCAACGTACCGCTCGACAAGTAGCGGAGCGTGTCGACGACGTGCAAATAATCGTCGAGCAACGTGAATTGGTAGTCGTGTCCACGTAGACCGTTGCCGCGATGTTTGACGAAATCGATCATATGGAACGGGCCTGCTTGTTTGACGTGTTGATACATCGGAGCGAAGCGTCGATTGAAGCCGACCATCAGCTTTCGTTTGTTCTGGTCTGCGATGTCAACGAGTCGCGAAGCGTCTTCCACCGTCGCGGCGAGCGGTTTGTCGACATAGACGTCGACACCATGTGTGAGTAACGTCGAGACGACGTCGTAATGCGTATCTGTCGCACTGTGGACGAACGCCGCGTCGACCGATGACGCCAGTTCAAGTAGTCCAGAGAACGACTCCATCCGGTAAGCGCGACAAATCGCCTCACGTTTCGCGACGGTCGGAGAAAAGGCCCCGATGAGTTCGAACGACGTACTGTTCGTCAAAATCGGTAAATACGCTTTTTGGGCAATGCCGCCGAGACCTACGACCCCGATTTTCGGTTTTCGCATACAATCACTCCTTTCTTCAATCATAACGAAAAGACAGACCGAATGACACAAGCGCTTCAAGCGCGAGCGTCTTCGGTCTGTTCATCATAAGCTGGCACTCAACACGACTTCGCCTACAGGCGTTAGATTGCCTCGTTCGGGTTCTTTTGTGATTGCGACCGTGTCCCAGTCCGTCTCGACTTCGCTCGCATCGAGCGTATAGATGACGGTGCCGTTGCCTTTGTCGTCGGTGACGAACGCGCCGGTTGGGATCGGGGAACCGTCCTTTAACAGCCACACTTGATACACTTCGTTCGCCTCGAGCGGGGCAAGACCGTTCGTTTGGACGATGAGTTGGCGGTCACCGTCTTGTTCGGCCAAGTAAGCCACTCCTTCCGACTCGCCTTGTAGCGGGACGGTATCGATCAAAGAGATCCCGGCCGGTTCGTTTTGATTGAGCAACAGATAACCGTTGCCGATCAACGAGAGGGCAAGGACGGCGGCAAGGGCGAACGCGCCCCATGGTGTCTTCCGCTTCTCTTTAGGTGCAGTGAACGGCGTCACCGGAGCCGGTTCGGCCGCTTTTGGTTGCTCGTCTTCAGCAAACACGTTGCCGAGGATGCGGGCCTTCATTCCGCTTGGTGGTTCAGCCGGTTCAGAGAGGAACGCGACGCCGCCGACGAGTGCCTCGAGCTGCTCGAGCTCTTGTTGACACGTCTCACACGTTGCGAGGTGCGCCTCGAAACGGAGGCGTTCCTCTTCCGTCAAATGTTGGTTGAAGTAATCGATCAATTGGTCGCAAGCGTTCATCGTTCCACCTCCTTGTCAATAAAATCATGGGATAAGTGCCTTCGTAACTGTTTCAATGCTAACCGAATCCTACCTTTCACCGTACCGAGCGGGATGTTGCATGCGTCGGCAATCTTTTGTTGGCTGAGCCCATTGAAATACATGAGTCGGACGACTTGTTGTTGTTCTTTCGGGAGCTCGGCCATCGCCGTCTCGATCTGGGTCCGTTCCTCTTGCCACTCGACCTCGCTCTCGACGGACCGCTCGGTGGACGGGATTGCTTCAGCATAAGACTCGTCGAGTTGCAGGTCCGGTTTGCGTTTTCGGATCAAATCGATGGCCACGTGGCGGCCCATCGTGAAGAGCCAAGACTTGAATTTGCCTTTTGACTCGTCATAAACGCCACCCCCGCGCCATAGTTTGATGAAAACTTCTTGCATCGCTTCTTCAGAAAGGTCACGGTCTTTCGTCAACTGCATCATGAACGCGTACAAGATACGTTCGTAGCGATCATATAGGATTTCGAGCGCCTGCTTATCTTTCTGCCTGACACGCTCGTACAATTCATAATCAGTCATGGCTTGCTCCTTTTCTCGTAAGGGGGTCCCTTGTATTCATCTAACGGATGAAAACGTAAAATGGATGCTTGGATTAAGTGACAAATGCGTGAACGGCCTCATCACTATGGTGTGTTCAGCGTGAACACGCCGAAGAGGCAGCCCCGATTCGTCGGAAGATGAATACGTTCAAGCGGTTGAACAGGTGATAGGTCATATAGCTGAAGAGCGTCGCCGTCACGAGCGTCATCATGAACGTCACACCGTTCGAAAACAACTGTTGCCAAAACGGGAACGTCCGGACACCGAACAAAAAGGCGAAGACGAGACCGAATCCGGTCACGATTCCGCTATACTGACAGTAGGATCGACTAAACCAATTTTTCACATCGCTCATTCCTTTCGTACTTCAACTATACGAGATGGGGTATGACGACACAAGGAGGATGACTATGGAACGATTTTCAAAAGAAGGGCGGACGCTCGTCTGTTTTGATTTCGACGAGACGTACTTTCCTCATGCCTGCACACCCGAACAGCTCGAGGGGGTACGGCGGCTTGAACAATTTCTCGAACAGCATGCGCATCGATTCTCGACGATGTGGGTGACCGGCAGCTCGTTCGAGTCACTGGCTGAAAAAACAAGCCGGGCCTCGATGCGCTACTTCCCGCACCGGATCGCCTCGAGTCTTGGGACAGAACTGTATCACGTCAATGACAAGGGCGGTCTTGAGCTAGACACGGTATTTCAGCAAATGTTTCCGTCCGATTTCGTCGAGCGCGTCAATCGGACGATCGAGGTGTTGCGACGTCTCGGTATTGAACTTGAGCCACAAACGAGCATCGGACGGAACCCGTGGATGTATAACTATTACTATCACGGCGACGACATGACGACGCTACAGCTGATTCGTTCACTCGTGGAAGAGGCGGGCATTGCGGCAAACGTCAGTCGTTGTAACCCGCTCGCTGGAGATCCGGACGGGTCCTATGACATCGACTTTATCCCGCATGGGGCCGGGAAGACGGCAGCGGTCGACTACGTCTGTGAGCACTTCTCGTTCCGGTCCGAAGAAGCGTATGCGTTCGGAGACAGCGGCAACGATTTAGAGATGTTGAAGCGGGTCGGGAACGGCTACGTGCTCGGAAACGGCACGGAGCAGGCGAAGAAGGGACATCACCGCGTGACCGAGAAGTCGTATGCGGCAGGGATTTTAGAAGTGTTGACGCGAGAGGTCGAATGACGCTCAAGCGCTCTGCAGCAGCTGGCGAGCGGCCGTCTCGGCCCGGGCGAATAGCCTGAGCCGTAACGATGTGGTTTGAATATCGAATGTTTGTGGGGCGCGCCACAACTCGTTAAACACTTCGAGCAGTGCGGCTTCGGCCAATTCGGCCCGTGTCGTCAAACGGAGTGCGGTTAAGTAGAGGACCCGCTCGTATCGGTCGTAGAGGAGCTCGAACGCAGAGGTGTCTCGTTGGATGATTCGTTCGAATAATTCGTGGTCGGATAAGAATGACATTATGAACTCCTTTGAAGGCGCGGTGCCTTTTGTCTGAAATCAAACTTAGCAATAATGCTCTTATTTCCGAATCAAAGCGGATGTAAACGATTTCGATGAGCATCGAGCACATTGCGGGCACTCGAACGTCAAATGGCGCTCGAGACGCCGACGAATCATTGTTCCTGTCCGACCGCAAACAGAGCGATCATCCCGTCAGCCGGGATGATCGCTCTGTTTTTAGTCCAAGTTGCCGCCCGAGAGGACGTTTACGGTCAAAATGAGGTGTAGCAGTGGGGGCACGTCTGTGTGTTCCCGCCTGAACGTCTGAACGTCTTTTTGCAGTTCGGGCACGTGACGGTTGCACTGTCCGCCCCGAACAGGCTGCCGCGATTGTATAACACATTTTTTAAATTCGGCAACGCCTTGGCCGCAAATACCATCGAGATGAATAAGACCAAGGCCAAGATTCCAAGCATGACATACGTCGTCATCGACAACGCTCCTTTCGTTTGAATACACTACTCCTAGCATACTCGAAAACGGCGCACCATACACCTCCAGACTAGAAATACGAACTTTTGTTCGGTATAATGAGAGTACGAGGGAGGGAGATAGGATGAGAGACGAATTGTTGCGTGATATGCGGATCGGCCGGTTGGTGGAGTTGATGTATATCGATCGACTCGGAGTGATTTCAAAACGTCGGGTCAAGCTGTTGAAGTTGCAAGGGGAGCGGGTCATCGCTTGGGATGTGACGAAACGGGCGCGCCGCTCGTTCTACATCGACAGAGTGCTCGCCTGTCTCCCGACGATTGAACGAGAGGGGCGGCATACGATGCCTCCACGTCTGGCCCGCTAAAGGATTTTCGCACGATGATGACGAATCCATGTCCTGAACTCAGAAAACGGGTTTGGGATTTTTTTGATGGGACGGTTGTTTTCCTATGAAAAAGGGAAGTAATATATTTGTCATCTCCATTACACCTAAAATCGAGTACCATGACGATAAGGTTTGCGAACCTAGCGACACCCATGAGAAAGGAAGTACACAGCATGAGGACGAAACGTTTATCCGCCATTCTAGGAAATGAGATGGATGACATCGAATGTGATCCATGGGTGACCGGAATTGAAACGGATTCCAGGAAGGTCAGTCCAGGGAATTTGTTTATTTGCATCCGCGGTTATACGGTGGATGGGCATAAATTTGCTGAGGACGCCGTCTCCAAAGGAGCGAGCGCCATCATCTCGGAATATCCGCTTGAACTTGACGTGCCGAATATCGTCGTCGCGGATACAAAACGGACGGCCGGTATTGTGGCCAGTGCGTTTTACGATCATCCGTCGCACCGCATGCGCGTCTATGGCGTCACCGGGACGAACGGGAAAACGACGACGGCGACACTTACGTACGACTTGTTCCGGTTATCGGGACGCCCGGTCGGGATTGTCAGTACGATCGGCGCCCGTTATAAAGACAAGACGTTAAGCACACCGAATACGACACCAGAGGCCGTCGTTTTGCACCGGATCTTGGCTGAAATGGCCGACGCGGGTGTGACCGACTGCGTCGTCGAGGTGTCTTCACATGCGATGATGGAAGGGCGCGTCGAAGGCGTGCATTTTCATGCGGCAGCGTTCACGAATTTGACGCATGATCATCTTGATTATCATCGCTCGATGGATGAGTACGCGCGAGCGAAAGCCCGTTTGTTCGAGCAAGTCGAACAGACAGGGGGCGATGCGATTATCTTGAACGCCGAGGACGAGGCGAGTACGATCATGGCGTCGTTCGCACCGACACGTCGGCGTGTCATGTATAGCACGCATACGAACGTGCCGGCCGATATTCAAGTCATCTGGCTAGACGATACGGTACGCGTCAAAGTGAACGCCATGACGATCGAGGTGCCTGTCCAGTTCATGGGCGCGTTCAACGCCGCCAACCTGGCCGCAGCCATCGGACTCGTGTCGACGTCCGAGCTGATGCTTCGAGCCATCATCGCCAACGTCCCGGGGCTCACGCTGCCAAAAGGCCGTCTTGAACGGCTCGATACGGAAGATGCGGAAATTTATATCGATTATGCGCACACGCCGGACGGTCTAGAGAAATGCTTATCGACGCTTCAAAAAGGCGAACGGCATCTCGTCGTCGTCTTGAGCGCGGCCGGTGACCGTGACCCGACGAAGCGGGCCGAGATGGGACGGATCGCGAGCCGTTATTCGAACGATTTGATCGTGACGGTACACGACGTCCGCAACGAGGACCCGAAACAAATCATCGACGGTCTGTTAGAAGGGGTCGATGCGGACACGCGTTACGTCACGTTCGAAGAGCGCCGCGCAGCACTTCGCCATGCGGCTGTCCAAGCGCTCGAAGGGAAGCGCGTCGTCGTCGTCGGAAAAGGACACGACCACGTCGAGCGGATCGGCAGCGAGGCGGTTCCGTTCAATGAATCGGATATTTTATTGGCAGAATTAAAAAATTTAAAAGGCCAAGAACCGGCCATTTGACGAAACGATGACAAATGTCATCGTTTTTTAATGTGTGAGTTCAAGGAAAACAGGAAATACCTATTACTGTAACGCTATTGAAGGAGGAGATTAGACATGTCAGTTTTGTACAAAGAGTTTACAAACGATGAAGAAGTCGTCACCGCCATTCAATCGATGAAAGCAAAAGGGGTCGATGACTCACATATTTACGTCATCACGCACGATGATGATCGGACAGACCGAGTTGCGGACAACGCGGACGCGAATACGGTGTCCGCATCGGACGTCGGTCTCGGCACGGCCGCAAAAAACTTGTTCCGCAAAAAAGGGGACGAGTTGCGGGCCCAATTCGAACAGCTCGGTTTTTCGGCGACAGAGGCGGACCAGCTCGAGAAGAAGTTAGACCAAGGCAAAGTCATCGTCGTCGTCAAAGACGCACCGAACGGCTTCACGTTGTAACCTCACCATGAAGAATACAGAGACAGGGCTGAATCAATCGATTCAGCCCTGTCGTGTTATGAATGGAGTCGAATGACGGTCCGACCGCTCAATTCACCACGCAGCATCGCCTCGGCGTGCCGGGGGACGTCATGAAGCGGGATCTCGTGGACCATATGGTTGAGCACGGTCTGGTCGACCAGCTCATGAAGCCGCTCCCAGGCGGTGACCCGCCGCGAGACGGGCTGCATCACCGAGTCGATCCCGATGAGGCGGACGCCCCGTAAGATGAACGGATAGACTGTCGTGTGTAGTTCGTGACCGCCGGCGAGTCCGCAGGCGACGACCGTTCCCTCGTAACGGGTCCGGCTCAATATATTGCCGAGCGTCTCCCCACCGACCGAGTCGATGGCGGCGTCGAACCGTTGTTTGTCAAGCGGCCGGGCCGGACCTTCTAACTCGCTCCTGGCCATGATGTTCTCGACGCCGAGCGCACGTAGATACGCCGGGTCGGTCTTTCCGGTCGAGGCGAGCACGTGATACCCGAGCTTATGGAGAATGGCGATAGAAAAGCTACCGACACCGCCCGACGCGCCTGTGACAAGTACTTCTTGTCCCGGATGGATCTGTTCATGTTCGAGCGCCTCGACGGCGAACATGGCGGTCAGACCAGGAGTCCCGAGCGTGATGGCGTCCCGCATCGACATACCTTTCGGCAGTTTGACGAGCCAATTCCCCGGGACTTGCGCATAATGGCTGAATCCGCCAAAATGCCGCTCGCCGATGCCGAAGCCCGTCGCGATGACCTCGTCCCCTTCCTTGAAGTCGAGATGGTCGGAAGAAGCGACTTTCCCAACGAATTCACAGCCGGGAATGAACGGATAGTCATTGATGATCGAGCCGGATCCGGTCAAAGCGAGCGCGTCTTTGTAATTGAGTGCCGAGTAACGGACCTCCACTAAGACGTTGCCAGCTTCTTCTTTCGGCAACGCCTCTCGTTGCACGTCTGTCACTTCAGCGTGCAACCGATCGTCTTGCTTGTCGAGGACGAGTGCTTGAAATGTGTCGTTCATCGTCAAATTGCCCCTTTCTCTATGATAGATGCTATCACCATCTATCATTCCCGTCTGTTGAAAATATATACACGAATGTTTCGTTATGAGCAGATGTGGAATGGTATAATGGAATAGATTCAACTAGAGTGAGGAGGAGTGTAGCATGCGGCACGATGACTATGAGTTTGACGAAGAAGTAGAAGAAGGCGAACTGTTTAACGTATACGACATTCTGCCGCCAGACGGTACGATTCTCGAGATGGCGACTGCCGAAGAGATGGTCCGAGCGGCGGAACTTGAAGCGAAGCATCACGCGCTTCAACGTATCCAAGACTCAAATTTCCAGTTATCCGGGGTGACGTTCAAAGAGTTGCTCACAGAGTTCGAGCGATACGAGCAAGAATCGATGGAGTTCTGGACGGGCGTGTACAGCCGATTGCGCATTCCATGGGCGTGGACGATCCGAATCGATGTGGCCAATGGCCCGATTCACGTCGTCAACGACCGTGATATCTTTATCGACGAAGAAGACTTCGAAGAGTATGATTTCGACGACTTCATCGATGAAGAAGACGAAGATTGAATCAAAAACGTCTTTCCCTCACTCAGTAGGGAAAGACGTTTTTTTGACGGATTTTAAGTCCGATCGTACCTGGACGACTTCCGTCGCCCCGAACCAAAGCCCGACGCTCGAGAGAATCGACACACCGCTCACCATCGCCCCGACGATGGCCGTGTCGCCGATCATCGTGAACGAGAGGGCAAGGCAGAACAAGCCGAAAAAGAATAACCCTCCTGCGATTGTCTTCATGACACCATCACCCTTTCTGCTTTTGTCTGACTTCAGTGTAGACGCTTAAGAATAGAAGGGGTGGGTGAATTTTGATCCGGGTTAAAAATTAAATGAGGTCGTAAATCGAATACGCCTTCCCGTTCTCAAACGGCGTATCAATCATATGCTCGATCAAGACACGGGCCACGGTTTCCGGAGAACGGAGCCGGCCTTCCGCGACGTATGCCTGAAATTGTTCGATGTCTTGGAAGGCGTCTTTCGATGAGGCGCGAATCGTCGCTTGCATCGATGTGTCCATGACACCCGGATTGAACAAGGCGGCCCGGTGGTGCGTGTCGGTCAGCTCGAGGGCGAGTGTCTCTGTGAAGTGATCGAGCCCGGCTTTCGTCGCGCAGTACGCGCTCCAACCAGAAATCGGCCGTTTGGCGGCGCCCGACGTCACGTGGATGAACGAGACCGGCAACGTATAATGGAGCACATGGTTGGCGAGGAGTATCGGTGCGAGCAAGTTGGCTTGGACGTGCGCCGTTAGCTGTTCGGGGTCTAACCGTCCGACCCGATGAATCGGTTCGATCAGCGCCGCATTTTGGACGACGAGGAGCGAATCAGCGCGTTCGATGAGCGGACCGCATTGTTCGAGCGCGTGAAGTAGGCTCACAGAATCGGAGAGGTCGACGCTCACATGGCGAAACGAGGCATCGCCTTGCGTGCGCGAGAAGTTGACGACCTCGTAATCCCGTTTCGATAGTTCTTCGGCAATGGCGCGGCCGAGGCCGCGTGAGGCACCGGTGACGATGGCAAGTTTCATCATTTTTCCTCCTATTCATGTATCGTTTTACGATAACCGTAAAACGGACGGAAGTTCAATTTCTCATAGTACGTCTGCGAGGAGGCGCTCGCAAGCATCTCGAGACGTGTCGTCGGATAGAGCGAATGCACGTGGGTCAAGAGCTGTTCTCCAAGGCCGAAGCGGCGGTGCGAGGCGGCGACGAGCAGTTCACAAACGTACAGGCTCACGGCCGTGTCGGTCAGCCCGCGGACATATGCGACGACCACCCCGTCGTCTTCGATGACATAGGCGACGTTCGAGTGGCGCCACGCCTGTCTCGTCTCGTCGGAGCACGCGACGAGCTGTGTCCATCCTTCAGCCTCGTTCAACGCTTGGATGTGTTCGAAATCTTGTTCATCATAGTGTCGAATTCGCTGTTCCATGTCAGGCCTCCATCCTTCATATCGTGTGGCACATCACGGACGAAAATCAAAAAACCATTCCCCTAAATAATGGATGAAGCATAGGTGGCCGACATTCTCCGTGATAAGATAAACGAAGATTTCAGACAAGGGGGAGGGGACGTCATGATCGAGTTGTGGAGCGGGATTGCCATTGGCATTAGTTTATCATTCATCGCCTATAAAATCCGTGATCGATCCAAGCACTCAGATGAGACGTTAGGCCGTTTCACCGATCAAATGAAAGACGTCATCTATATATTTGACGTGAAGCCCGTCTTTCGGTTTCGCTACATCAGCCCGTCCCTCGATGACTATTTGGGAGAAGGAACGGTCGCCCAAAACTATGAAGATCCATATGATTGCTTTCGTCGCATCCATCCGGACGACTATGAGCTGCTCGTGAATAAAGTGACGGGTCACGTCAACTATGACGAGCCGATTTTGCAACGCTGGCAGACGAACGACGGTCGATATTTGTGGTTTGAGGAGTATACGACCCCGATCTATGAAGGAGCCGAGCTCGTAGCCGTTCAAGGTATCATCCGAAACGTCGAGGCCGCGGTAGCCGAGCGAGAGGCGCTCGTGTATGAGAGCCGTCATGACAGTTTGACCGGGGTATGGAATCGGCGCGCCTTTGACGAGACGATTGACAGATGGAAAGACAAATCGATCGCCATCGGTGTGATCATCGTCGACTTGAACGACTTGAAGCGGGTGAACGATGAGCACGGTCACTCGGCTGGCGATCAACTGTTGCAACGAACAGCCCACGTGTTGACGAGTCGCAGCCTGAAAGTGTATCGGCTTGGCGGGGACGAGTTTGTCGTCCTCATGAGCGAAGTGGCGCAATCGTTGTTTGACCAACTCTCTCTCGACATCCGTGACGCGTTTGACGAGGCCAAGATCTCGGCTGCGCTTGGGTCCGCGTGGCATGAGCAGGTATCGGATTTCAAGGCGTTGTACGATGAGGCGGACCGTAACATGTACGTCCATAAGCATAGGTTAAAACAAGAAACCTCACTCGTCCATTGACAAGTGAGGTTTTCCTATCGCTTATGATCCGCTCGCTTCTTCACGTTCTGTTTCGGTCGTGCCGAGGTTGTTCAAATACAACTCATAGCGCGGGAGCCAGTAACGATATGATACAAAGACGAGTCCTGTCGTCACGGCGAATAATCCAATCGTTGCCGGGAAGAACCAGCCTGAGACGATGCCATCCGCGTAGGCAAGGCCAATCGGTGAGAACACGAAGTAGACGAACACCATTGAGGCGACCAAGATAACGGACGTCGAGATCGCGTGACGCCATGGTTTGACACGGCCGAGTTCGATGCGAATCGGGTTAATACGTTGCAGCGGCCGCAGTTTGGCGAACAAGAGCATGATACTCGTCTCGATGACGAACAAGATGCCGTAAATATGGATGAAATTGATGCCGATGTCGAAGCCGAACCACTGCTCGGTTCCCCAGACGAGGAAGTAATACGTGACGACGTGGAACACGATCACGATTTTAGCAGCGATCGCAGGCACGCGTTTCACGAGCATGCCAATCAAGACGATGACGAGAATCGGGATGTTGAAGAAGCCGGTGAAGCGTCGAATCAAGTCCCACAGTCCGTCCGGTGCATACATCAAATTCGGGGCGACGAAGAACGACACGAGCGCGACGAACGTCCCGAACCATTTGCTGACGCGAATCAAATCTTGGTCCGACGCGTCCGGTTTGAACTTCGGTTTATAAATATCGAGCACGAACAACGTGGCGATACTGTTCAAGAGCGAGTTGAACGAACTGAATACGGCCCCGAGCAAGACGGCGAGGAAGAAGCCCATCAGCCACATCGGCAACAAGTCGGCGATCAGACTCGGGTAGGCGAGGTCGGCTTTGTCGACGTTCGAACCGTATAAGTGAAACGCGATGATGCCCGGTAGCAACATGAAGATCGGGACGAGCAACTTCAAATAACCGGTGAACAGCACCCCTTTTTGTCCTTCCGCCAAATTTTTCGCACCGAGCGCACGCTGGATGACGTACTGATTGAGCGCCCAGTAGAACAAGTTCGCAAAGATCATTCCTGTAAAAATAGAGAGGAAAGGAACCGAATCGTTCGAAGACCCGATAGCATTCAGCTTCTCCGGGTTTGACGTCGCGATCGTCTTCATCCCATCGACGAGACTGCCGTCACCGAGGGCGATAAACCCGAGCGTCGGGACGAGAAAACCGATGATGACGAGTCCGATGCCGTTCAGCGTATCCGAGACGGCGACGGCGCGGAGGCCACCGAAGATCGCGTAAATGGCCCCGATGATCCCGATGAACCAAATGACCATCCAAAGCGCCTGTTCGAAGCTGACGCCGAGCAACTCAGGCACGTCGAACAGCTGCAAGACGGCGAGTCCGCCCGAATAGAGCATCGACGGGATCGTGACACACATGTAGCCGAACAAGAACAATAGGACGGTCAAGCGACGGACGTCCTCATCATAGCGTTGGCTCAAAAATTCTGGGATGGTCGAGATGCCGATCCCGAGAAAGCGTGGTAGTAAAAAGAGTGCCATGATGATGGCGGCAATCCCGGCGGTCACTTCCCATGCCATCGCGGACATGTTGCCGGCGAACGATTGGCCGTTCAATCCGATCAACTGCTCGGCCGACAAGTTCGTCAATAAGAGCGACCCGGCGATAAAGAGACCGGTCAACCCGCGTCCGGCGAGGAAGTAGTCATCGGCGCTTTCGACTTTTCCACGTGTCATTCGATAAGAGACGTAAGCGACGAGCCCCATGAATAGGGCCCCGGTAATCAATATGTAAGCAACTTGCTGAATGGTCATAATGAGAGCCCCCCTTTGGTTTCTTATTATTTATAAGTATTTAGTTGTAATACCCATTCAGGCAGGCAATCATTTCCCGTTTTCTCGTCTGTAAACAAAACGTAACAAAAAAAGACACATGCGCAATGGCATGTGTCTTAAAGGAACTGGAGCATCGATGTGGCGACCGTGAAGTAAATGATCAAGCCGAGGTTGTCCATCAGTGTCGTGATGAACGGGCCAGAGGCGACGGCCGGGTCGAGTTTCAGACGGTTGATGAGGAGCGGGATGAGCGTCCCGACAGTAGTCGCCACACTGAGCGCGGCGAAAATGGAGATACCGACGATGAGACCGATCAAGGCGTTGTCATAGAGAAACGTGATGACGCCGAAGATGACGACCATACAGACGATTCCGAGAATGACCCCGGTGCCGAACTCGCGTCGTACCATTTTGATGACATTTTTTCGATTGATCGTCCCGAGCGCGATCGAACGCACGGCGACGACGAGTGACTGGGTGGCCGCGTTCCCGGCCGATCCCATGACGAGCGGCATGAAGACGGCTAGGAGGACGATCGTCTCGAGCGTCTCTTCGAAGCCGCCGATCGTCGAGGCGGTGATCATACCGAGAAACATGAGGCTGATGATCCATGGGGCTCGTTTTTTCGCTGCTTCGAGCGGTCCCATATTGATATCGGATGATCCCTTCGTCGCGGACAGTTCCTCGAAGTCTTCTGTCGTCTCGCGCTCGATGACGTCCATGACATCATCGACCGTGATGATGCCGAGCAACTTCTCTTCATCATCGATGACGGGCAGGGCGAGAAGGTCATACTTTTGGACGGTACGGGCCAAATCTTCCTGGTCGGTGAGCGCGTTCGCCGAGACGACGCGGCTCCCCATGATGTCGGCGATTCGAGCGTCTAGCCGTGACACGATCAAATCACGGAGCGAGACGACCCCGACGAGGCGTCCGGATGTGTCGATGACGTATAAATAGTAAATCGTCTCGGCATCTGGTCCGAGATCGCGCAATTCTTCGAGCGTCTCGCCGACCGTCTTGTCGGCTTTCAAAACGACGAATTCGGTCGTCATGACCGCCCCGGCCGTATCGTCCGGGTAACGCATCAAGTCTTTGACCTCAGTCGCCTCGGTCTCGTCCATTTGTTCAAACAGTTCGTTCATAAAGTCGTCAGGGAGCTCGTTCATCAAATCAGCCGCGTTGTCCGAGAACATGTCGTTCAAGACGCGGACGGCGTATGGGCGCGGCATCTCTTGGATGAACCGCTCTTGATTCTCGAGGTCGAGCTTTTCAAACAAGTCCGTAAACAGTTCCGGCGTCAACGCTCGATAGACGAACTGTCGATCGGATTGCTCGAGTTCGACGAACAAGTCGGCTTGCTCACCGGGGTGTAACGTCAGGAACAAGTCGCGGAAATCGACCGGGTCCCCTTTTTGAATGAGCGCGGTCACTTGAGCTTGGTGACGCGCATGTTCTGTACGTTCGATTGCCATCGACTCACTTCCTTTTCATAAAAATCATGAGGCACGTCACTATCTTACCTTATCAGCCTAAAAAAAAAATAATGAATTTTTTTCACAATGCATACAACGATTATTCACAGGCACCTTTTCTACACTCTTGTTCATTCGTTCACAACCGTTTGTTCATTCACTTTCATCAATCTTTCATTCATTTGACTGTGGAATCCACCACACGTACCTTGTCGGACTTACCCGTCCTGATATGGGGTAAGTTGATAATGTAAGGGTAGCAACACACCCGAAACACTAGGAGGAAGCGAGATGATAACGATGATGGATCAACAGACCTCACGGGATACAACGCTGAAACATCCAATCCACGTGTATTCAGAAATCGGCGAACTTAGGACGGTGCTTCTAAAACGTCCGGGACGCGAACTTGAAAATTTAACCCCCGAATATTTGGAGCGACTCCTCTTTGATGACATCCCACACTTACCGGTCATTCAAAAAGAACATGACTACTTCGCGAGCGCGCTCCAAAATCGCGGTGTCGAAGTGCTCTATTTGGAGAAGTTGATGGCAGAGACGTTGTCGCTCCCGGGTGTGCGTGAACGTTTCGTCGCCGACATCTTGTCGGAGTCGAAATCAAACATTAACGGCTCATATGAGACGCTCAAGGAATATTTGCTCGCGTATGACAATGAACAACTGATCGAGACGGTCATGGCCGGGATTCGTAAGTCGGAGATCAAGCCGGAGAAGCGGCGTCACTTGCACGAGATGATCGAAGATACGTATCCGTTCTATCTCGACCCGATGCCTAACCTTTATTTCACGCGTGACCCGGCCGCGGCAATCGGACATGGACTATCGATCAACCGCATGAAAGAACCGGCACGCCGTCGTGAGTCGTTGTTCACGCAATATATAATGAAGTACCATCCACGGTTTGCCAAACACGATATCCCGATTTGGTCGGACCGAGATTACCGATTCGCGATGGAAGGCGGCGATGAGCTCGTCCTGTCGAAAGAAGTCGTCGCCATCGGGATCTCAGAGCGGACGACCGCCCAAGGCATCGAGCGGGTCGCGCTCAACTTGCTCAAAAACGGCGGCACGTTCCAAAAAGTCATCGCGATCGAGATTCCGAAATCTCGGGCGTTCATGCACCTCGACACCGTCTTCACGATGGTCGACCACGACAAGTTCACGATCCATCCATTTATCCAAGGCCCGGAAGGCAAGATGAACATCTTCGAACTGACGTTGAACAAAGAAGGCGAACTTCACATCACGCAACATACCGATTTGTTGCAAGTGTTAAAACGTGCCCTCGGGCTTGATGAAATCGTCCTTATCCCTTGCGGTGGCGGAGACCCGATCGCCGCGGCGCGTGAGCAGTGGAACGACGGTTCGAATACGCTCGCGATTGCTCCGGGCGTCGTCGTCACATACGACCGCAACTACGTGTCGAATGAACTGTTGCGTACGGAAGGCGTCGAGGTCATCGAAATCATGTCGAGCGAGCTGTCGCGCGGTCGTGGCGGCCCACGTTGCATGAGTTGTCCAATTATTCGCGAAGATATTTGACGAGGAGGAAACGAGCATGTCCACAACGTACAACTTTGACTTGAAAGGTCGTCACTTTTTATCGCTCAACGAGTTTTCGGGAGACGAATTGAACTACTTGATCGATTTGTCGGCCGCGTTCAAACGACAAAAACAACAAGGAATCCCGCACCGGATCTGTGAAGGCAAAAATGTCGCCTTGCTGTTCGAAAAACCGTCGACGCGGACACGGTGTGCGTTCACAGTCGCAGCTGTCGACCTGGGCATGCATCCTGAATATCTCGGTAAGTCGGACATTCAATTTGGTAAAAAAGAGTCGGTCCGTGACACGGCGATCGTCCTCGGACGGATGTTTGACGGGATTCAGTTCCGCGGCTTCGCCCATGCGACGGTCGAAGGACTCGCGCGCGATGCTGGCGTCCCGGTATGGAATGGGTTGACGGACTTGTACCATCCGACACAAATTTTGGCCGACTTCTTGACGGTGAAAGAACAAAAAGGGGATCTTGCCGGCATCCGTTTCGTCTATGTCGGAGACGGCCGCAACAACATGGGCAACACGTTATTGATCGGCGGTGCGAAAGTCGGAATGGATATGCGCATCTGCGCACCGAAATCATTGTGGCCATCTGATGAGGTCGTCGAGTATGCGCGGTCCGTGGCGGCAGAGACCGGGGCGGTAATCACGTTGACCGAGAGTATCGACGAGGCGGTCAAAAACGCCGACGTCATCTATACGGACGTTTGGGTGTCGATGGGAGAAGAAGCGGAGTTCGCAGAGCGGATCAAGCTCCTTCGTCCGTACCAAGTGAACATGGAGATGCTCGAGAAGACGGGAAATACGGACGTCATGTTCTTGCATTGCCTGCCGGCGTTCCATGACTTAGAAACAGAGGTCGGTCGCGCGATCTTCGAAGAGCACGGCTTGAAAGAGATGGAAGTGACGGATGAAGTGTTCCGCAGCCGCCACTCGTTCGTCTTTGATGAGGCGGAAAACCGGATGCACACGATCAAAGCGGTCATGGCGGCGACGCTCGCCGACACGTCTGAGTGGCTTGAACGTTGAAGAAGGGGAGGATCTCCTCCCCTTACTTAATCGAAAGGGATGAGTTAAATGTCTACGAAAATAGATCATGACTCAAGCGGTTCCGTTGGCGCAAGTCCTAGTCCGAAAGACAAACGGTTAGGGCTCGGGGCCCTGACGGCACTCGTCGTCGGTTCGATGATCGGCGGTGGCGCCTTCAACTTGGCAGCCGACTTGGCCCAAGGAGCGAACGCAGGTGCGATTCTCATCGGCTGGGTCATCACCGGGATCGGGATTATCACGCTCGGTCTCAGTTTCCAAAACTTGACGATGCGGCGTCCCGACCTCGACGGCGGGGTATACAGTTACGCCCGGGCCGGTTTCGGTCAGTTCGTCGGGTTCAACTCGGCCTGGGGCTACTGGCTCTCGGCTTGGCTCGGAAACGTCGCCTACGCGACGCTGTTGTTCAGTTCGGTCGGCTATTTCTTCCCAATCTTCGCAGGCGGTCAAAACATCGCCTCCATCATCGGGGCATCGATCATGCTCTGGCTCGTCCACTCACTCATTTTACGAGGCATCCATGAAGCGTCGATGATCAACATCATCACGACGATTGCGAAACTCGTTCCGATTTTTGCCTTCATCACCATCACTTTGTTCTTCTTTAATTTAGACAACTTCACGTTCGACTTTTGGGGCCAAGGCGGCTTCTCGTGGGGCAGCGTAAAAGACCAAGTCGTCTCGACGATGCTCGTCACACTCTGGGTGTTCATCGGGGTCGAAGGGGCCGTCGTCTTGTCCGGCCGGGCCCGGAAACGCTCGGACGTTGGGAAAGCGACGGTCATCGGTCTCCTCGGGACGCTCGTCATTTACTTGCTCATCTCGATCATGTCGCTCGGGCTGATGAATCCAGAAAACGTGGCGAACGCTTCTCAACCGGCGATGGCTTACTTGTTAGAATCTGCCGTCGGACCATGGGGAGCCATGCTCATCAACGGCGGTCTCGTCATCTCCGTTCTCGGGGCGTGGCTCGGTTGGACGCTCCTTGCAGCCGAGATTCCTTACGTCGCCGGCAAAGACGGTGTCTTTCCGAAATGGTTCACGAAAGAGAATAAGAACAACGCGCCGGTCAATGCGCTCTGGCTCACGAACGGTTTGATTCAATTGTTCCTCTTCACGTTTTTGTTCTCGGACGCCGCCTATAACTTTGCGTTCTCGCTCGCCTCGAGCGCCATCTTGATCCCGTACGCGTTCTCCGCGTTCTATCAAGTGAAAGTGGCGAAAGGCGGCATCGGGTATAACGCCGGTGAACGACGGACGCGTGACTTGATCATCGGGGCGGTTGCTTCGATTTACGGCATCTGGCTCATCTACGCGGCTGGCGTCGATTACTTGTTGTTGACGACGATGCTGTACGCACCAGGCACGCTCCTTTATGTGAAAGCACAACGTGAGAACGGCATCAAGACGTTGACGAGAACAGAATGGATCGTCGCCGGCATCTTGACGGCGCTCGCCATTTTAGCAGTCGTTCGCATCGTCACAGGAAACATCTCAGTCATTTGATCGGGGGAAACAGACATGGTGAAAAAACGAGTCGTCATTGCGTTAGGCGGGAATGCGATCCAACAAGGAAAGGATGCGACGGCCGAGGCCCAAATTCGTGCTGTCGAGACGACCGCTGATGCGCTCGCAGGATTGATCGAAGAAGGGATCGATGTCATCATCACGCATGGGAACGGCCCGCAAGTCGGCAACTTGATGTTGCAACAAGCGGCTGCCGACAGCGAGGCGACACCGGCGATGCCGCTCGACGTCTGCGGCGCGATGACGCAAGGCATGATCGGTTATTGGTTTGAAAATGCACTCACAAAAGCGCTTCGGGCCCGTGGGCTCGAACGTTCGGTCGCCCCGATCGTCACCCGGGCCGTCGTCGATCCGAACGACAGCGCCTTCAGCCACCCGACCAAACCGATCGGCCCTTTCTACTCGCAGGAAGAAGCGGTGCGCATCGAACGAGAGAGCGGCTACGTGTTCAAAGAAGATGCCGGTCGAGGGTATCGCCGCGTCGTCCCAAGTCCGTTCCCGGTAGCGATTTGTGAGCACGCCGTCATCCGCGACCTCGTGGAGCGGGAACATATCGTCGTCGCCTCAGGCGGTGGCGGCATCCCGGTCGTCGATACGCCGGACGGTTACGTCGGGGTCGAGGCCGTCATCGACAAAGATTTCGCCGCCGCGAAACTGGCCGAACTCGTCGAAGCAGACATGCTCCTCATCTTGACGGCGGTCGATCACGTGTACGTCAATTTCGGGACGCCTGAAGAAACGGCGCTTGAAGAGACGACGAAAGAACAGCTCGAGACGTACATCGCGGAAGGACAGTTCGCACCGGGCAGCATGTTGCCGAAAGTTCGGGCCGCCCTTCAATTTGCGGAAACCGGGGAAGGCCGTGTCGCGGTCATCACATCGCTCGCTCAAGCCCGGACAGCCGTTCGCGGCGATATCGGCACCCGCGTCCGCCTCGCAGCGACGCTCCAACAATAAGCACGAAGCCGCGATGATCAAAATCGCGGCTTTTTTTGTGAATCGGCCTCTCCTCGTTTTCTCCGCTCTGACATAGGGAACGAAGGTTGTATGTCGAACCAGACATGGTGATCATCAATGGTGTAAACGGTTGTACTATATTTGGGAAGGAAGTGACGAAGAGCGGCAACGCTCGACACTATGCGCTTATTTGAACAAGACAACGTCTATACGAAACAAATGAAACCGCAGGCGGACGAACGTGCCATCGTTCAAGGACATTGTTATCGCTTCACCGTGCTCACGAGTCAATTGATTCGGATGGAGTATGCCGAGGATGGTGTGTTTGAAGATCGACCGACCCAAGTCGTCTGGAATCGCGAGTTCGACGTCCCAGATTTTCGCGTCGTGGAAAATGAGCATGAGCTGCAAATCATCACGGAGCACGTTCATTTGTATTACGTGAAAGGTCCGTTCGCACCGAACACGCTCTATGTAGACGTGAAGGGGAACTTTAGTACGTATTACAGCCGTTACACGTTCCATGGGGTAGAACGGACGCTAAAAGGAACGGCCCGGACACTTGACCACGTGGACGGTGCGGTTGAGCTCGAAGAAGGGATCGCCTCAAAACAAGGCTATGCCGTGATTGACGACTCGACATCATTCATCATGACAGACGATCGGTTCGTGGAACCTCGTCGTAAAGGCATCCATGATTTGTATTACTTCGGTTATGGCCACGAGTATCGGCAAGCACTGCGCGATTTCTATCAATTGACAGGCCCGACGCCGCTTCTGCCGCGTAAGGCGCTCGGCAACTGGTGGAGCCGCTACTGGCGATATGATGAGACGGAATATAAGAGCCTGATGCATCGATTCAGAACCGAGGACATCCCGTTCTCCGTCAGTGTCATCGATATGGATTGGCACGTCACGGATATCCCCGAAGAATTCGGGAGCGGTTGGACGGGCTATTCGTGGAATAAAAACTTGTTCCCGGACCCGAAAGGCTTTTTGAGTTGGTTAAAAGAAGAAGGGTTCCTCGTGACATTAAATCTGCATCCTGCCGATGGTGTCCGCGCATTTGAAGATCAGTATGCGGCGATGGCGGAGGCGATGGGCATCGATCCCGAGACCGGTGACCGGATTCCGTTTGACTTCTCCGACAAGCGTTTCATCCAATCCTATTTTGAGCAGATGCATCATCCGCATGAAGCGGATGGCGTCGACTTTTGGTGGATCGACTGGCAACAAGGATCGACGTCGAAGATGGAAGGACTCGACCCGCTCTGGATGCTGAATCATTATCATGCGGTCGATATCGCGCGCGACGGCAACCGGCCGCTCATCTTTTCGCGTTATGCCGGGCCGGGGAGTCACCGTTATCCGGTCGGATTCTCGGGCGACACGCTCATCTCGTGGGCTTCACTCGCGTTCCAGCCGTACTTCACGGCCACGGCCTCGAATATCGGATACGGCTGGTGGAGCCATGATATCGGTGGGCATTACCGTGGCGTGAAAGACGATGAGCTCGCGGCACGTTGGGTCGCTTTCGGCGTGTTCAGTCCGATTACGCGACTCCATTCGACGTTTAGCATTTTCAATGGGAAAGAGCCATGGCGATTCGGTATGGAAGCCGAACAGGCGATGAAACACTTCCTTCGGCTCCGACATCAACTCGTGCCATATTTGTATACGATGAATTGGCGCAATCATATGGACGCGACACCGCTCATTTTGCCGATGTATTATGACCATCCGGAAGATGAGATGGCATACGAAGCGCCGAATCAGTATTATTTCGGCAGTGAGTTAGTTGTGGCCCCGATCGTCGTCAAACGAAACGACCGCCTCCACGTCGCTCCGGCGAACGTTTGGTTACCGGAAGGCGACTGGTTCGATTTCTTCACCGGACATCATTACGTCGGTGGAAAATCCGTGCGTGCTTTCCGGCGACTTGACGAACAGGCCGTGTTCGCGAAAGCCGGGGCGATCGTCCCGATGGCGGCACACCATACCGGTAGCAACAATACGGACAATCCGGCCGAACTTGAAGTCGTCGTCTTTCCGGGCGCCTCAAACACGTTCACGTTGTTTGAAGATAACGGAACGGATCGCGCCTATGAGACCGGTGCCTATGCGGAAACGACATTCACCCTTGATTGGGAAGCGAGACGCTTACACATCCGTGTGACCGGGGACACGACCGTCTTACCGGAGGAGCGGAACATCACCTTGCTCGTGCGCGGCGTTAAAGCAGAAGGCGAATATGAGCGGGCGACACAGACGCTTCGAGTCGAACTCGGTCCGATTGAAGAAGAGCTGACCGTCGAGCTCCCGGTCGAGCTGACGACGAATGATAATCGTCTCGATCGCTTATATCAATTTCTTGACCGAGCCGAGATCGCGTATGATTTGAAGGATCGACTCTATCGGTCGGCCGCGGCGAAAACGCGGCTTGAAGCTTGGCTCTTTGATTTACATGCGCTCGAATTGGATCGTGACTTACAAGATGCGATCATGGAACTGATGCTGGATTAAAGAGGGGGCAGCCCCTCTTTTTTCTTGTCAGAAAACTGTCGGAATTTGAAAGCGTTTACATTATCGCAATCCCTTATACTGAGAGAGAAGAAGTTGATTGAGGAAGTGAGGGATGCACGATGTCACAACGATGGACGATCGACGACTTGAGACAAATCGATGTTTTTCAAAAGAGTGCCAGTCGGGAATTAGAGGCGCTCCTGCCCCACGTCTACTGCCGCACGTATCGGAAAGGACAGATTTTGTTCATGGAAGGGGACCCGCGCGAGCGTGTCTATTTTTTAATGGACGGCTACGTCAAACTCGAACGTTTGAATGAAGCGGCGACCTATCAATATGCGGACTATTTGAAACCGAAGCAACTGTTCCCGTACAGCGGCATGTTCACCGAGACGTATTATCGGCATTCGGCGGAAGCGCTCACCGATATCTCGGTCATTTATATGCCGACCGACCGTTTCGAACAGCTCGTCTCGAGAAATGCGACGATGCTCCTGCACATCGTCGGACAAATGAATCGGATTCTTGATTTGCACGAGCGGCGTGTTCAAGAAATCATCACGCCGAGTGCGACCGACCGCGTGTTGAACACGATCCACTATTTGATTGAAGACCTCGGGGAACGCGATGCTGACGGGGTCCGGGTCCGTTGTCCGTTCACGACGGTCGAGCTGTCACGAATCTCGGGGACATCACGGGAGACGGTCTCGAACATTTTGTCCAAGCTCCGAAAAGAAGACATCCTTCAATTGGATGCCCGCCAACTCGTGACCGAGCATCCTGAATACTTCGAGCAAGCGAGCCATTGACACCGTTTGAACCGGACGGTGTTTTTTGCATGTCCTGCTAAGCGAAGCGTTCGCTATGGAGCGATGCATACGATATAATTAGTGAGAATCATCACAAAGAAATGATGTTACGGATTGTTAGAAAGGATGAACGCAGTGAAACGACTGCAAGCTCTCGCTTTAGCCGAAAAACGGCATATCGTCGGGCTCGTCATCGCGGCCGTCATGATCGGGTTGTCGATTTTGGCCCAAGCCTATTTGATCGTCGATGTCGTCGATCGTGTTTTCTTAAAAAATGAATCATTTGAAAGTGTCCTCCCGGCGCTCGGTTGGCTCGTCCTCGCCTTGCTCGTAAGGGCGATGTTCGGTTACGTCTCGGGCCGGATCGGGGCAAGTCTGTCGGAAAAGGCGAAGCGGACGCTCCGGCGACAGTTGCTCGACCGCTATACGTCGAATCCGATCGAGACGTCGCTGTCCGGTCAGTCCGGAAAAAAAGTGAGCGTCTACATGGATGCGGTCGATGAAGTCGATGCCTACTTCAGCCAGTACTGGCCGCAAGTCATTCAAACGTCGATTATCCCGCTTCTCATCCTTATCGTCGTCTTCAGCCAGCATTGGATTTCGGGCGTCATCATGATGGTGACGGCGCCGTTCATCCCGATCTTCTTTATCATCATCGGGATTGCGACCCAGAAGAAGTCTGAGCAACAGATGGAGAAGATGAATCAGTTTTCGGGTAAGTTTTTGGACGTCTTGCAAGGGTTGACGACGCTCAAGTTGTACGGGCGGACCGAACGGGAAGCCCAAGCGATCGAGAAGAGCAGCCTTGATTTTCGGGACGCGACGATGGTCGTCTTAAAGACCGCCTTCTTGTCCGGACTCATGCTCGAATTTATCTCGATGCTCAGTACCGGTGTCGTTGCGCTTGAAGTCGCGTTGCAGATGGTCGTCTGGCAAAACTTGACGTTCTTCGCAGGGTTCTTGATTCTCGTGTTGGCACCTGAATATTACCTGGCCATCAAAGACTTGGGCGGTGCGTTCCATACCGGACGCGGCAGCATGGGCGCGGCCGACCGGATTTTCGAGGCGCTCGATGCCCCGGAAGAGCGCATCACATGGGGCGACCGTGAACTGTCGAACCGGACCCCGGACCTGTCACTTGAAGGCGTCTCGTTTCAATATGAAGGCGGGCGCTTCACGCTCCATCCGCTCAGCGGTCAAATCCCGGCTCGTTCCCACGTCGCCTTGGTTGGGGCGAGCGGATCAGGGAAGACGACCGTGTTGAACGTCTTGTCCGGACTCGTCAACCCGGATGCCGGGCGAGTGCTCGTGGACGGCAAGCCGCTCCACACGTATACCGATACGTCTTGGTATGGGACGGTCGGATACATCTCACAAAACCCTTACTTGTTCGCCGGGACGCTCGCCGACAACATCGCGCTCGGCGAAACGGCCGATGAGGCAGCCATCTTGCGCGCGGCAGAAGCGGCAGGACTCGTCGACGTCATCGGTAACTTGCCGGACGGGCTCCATACCGAGCTCGGGGAAGGCGGTTACGGACTTTCCGGCGGTGAACGGCAACGACTCGCGCTGGCCCGCGCATTCTTGAAGCGGCCGGGAATTATCTTGTTCGACGAACCGACGACAGGACTTGATTTGATGACCGAACGAATCGTTCGGCGGTCGATCGAGGAGTTGTCGCGTGACGCGACGCTCGTCACCGTCGCGCATCGCCTGCACACGATCAAACAGGCTGATGCGATTTGGTTCATGGAAGAAGGCGAGCTCGTCGCGAGCGGGACGCATGAGCAAATGCTCGATGTGCCAGCCTATGCCGAATTGTTTGCACTGCAGAAAGGAGTGAGCGGATGAGTTCACTTTGGACAATCACCAAATGGATGATGAAAGAGAAGAAGGATATCGTCCTCTCGATCTTCTTCGGTTATGTGGCCGGCCTTGCCGCCGTCGCGTTATTCGCGGCGAGCGGGTATCTCGTCTCCCGGGCCGGGCTTGTGCCGCCTCTTTACGCGCTCATGATCCCGGTCGTCTTGATCAAGTTGTTTGGCGTCATCCGGGCAAGTGCTCGTTACCAAGAACGTCTCGCCTCGCACCGGGCGACGTTCACGATTTTGAGCGAACTTCGTGTTCGGTTTTATCGCCAACTCGAGCCGCTCGTCCCGAACATTTTCGCCAAGTACCGAAGCGGGGATTTGCTCGCGCGTGTCGTCGGAGACGTCGAAAGTTTGCAAAATTACTTTCTGCGCGTGTTCTATCCGCCTATCATCTTAGTGCTCGTCTTCTTGAGCACAATCTTTTTCGTCACGTACTTCTCACTGCTCGTCAGCCTATGGATCTTGTTTGGCGTGATCGTGACCGGGTTTTTGATTCCGGCGTTGTTCGCAGGCGTTCGCGCCAAGCATGACCAAGAGATTCGGACGCTCCGCGGAGACTTGTCGAGCGGGATGACCGAGATGATGTACGGGTATCGAGACCTGTTGCTTCATGATCAGCTCGGACGCACACGAGACGATCTGCTCGACCGAAGCGACCGTTACGCCGCAGTTCAACGGCGAGACGTGACGAATCAGTTCTTCAACTCGTCGCTCGTCGTCGGGGCGTCTCTCCTCGTTTCATGGGGTGTGCTCGCCATCGGGGCGTATCTCGTCGTCGGAGGGGATCTCGACGGTCTCTTCTTGGCGATGCTCATCATGATGTCGCTCACGGCGTTTGAGAATGCGACGCCGATGGCGGTGTTCCCAGGTCATTTTGCGGACAGCAAACAAGCGGCTGACCGATTGCTCGAAGTCGTCGCCCCGAGCGAAGCGATCGAGGCGGCAGAAGCCGCACGTCATCCGATCACGCTTGAGGCGGCGCCGTCGCTCAAAGTCGAGCACGTGAGCTATCGCTATCCGGACACGTTCCGAGACGTTCTCGTCGATATCGATGCCGTGTTTGCGAGCGGAACGAAAACGGCAATCGTCGGACCGAGCGGCTCGGGGAAATCGACGTTGTTACAGTTGCTTCTCGCTTTTGTCCGCCCTGACGAAGGGAACGTCTTCATCGATGAGGCACGCCTAGACGACGTCACGCAGGCGTCGATTTGGCAACATGCGAGCGTCGTTCTCCAAGAGAACCACTTCTTTTTCGGAACGATTCGTGAAAACTTGGCGCTCGCCGGAGACCGGACCGACGACGAGATGACAGCGGCGCTCGCGAGCGTCCGTCTCGGTTTCTCGCTCGACGAGCCGGTGCTTGAAAAAGGCGCGAACTTGTCCGGCGGGGAACGGCAACGACTCGCCATCGCTAGAGCGTTGTTGAAGAACGGCGAGGTGTGGCTGCTCGATGAGGCGACCTCGGCGCTCGACGCCAAGACCGAAGCCGCCGTCTATCAGGAAATATTTCGGACGGCAGAAGCGGCGACGCTCGTCATGGTCAGTCACCGGTTGAACGGGCTCGAAGCGTTCGATCAAATCATCGTCATGGAAGCCGGCCGTGTCATCGAGGTCGGTTCGTACGAGGACTTGATGCGAAGCCGCGGCACGTTCTATGGATTGAAGCAAATCGAACAAGATGTGTTCGCCTAAATGAAAAACGAGCGGCTCCGTCGGAGAGCCGCTCGTTTTTTTATGGCAAATCTGGGTGCAACAAATGGGGGTTGTCGCAATGCTTTCAAAAAGAGTGTCGTGGAGGGGAATCCACGTGACGCATGCGTTTGGGGAACGAAGGCGTCAAGCTTTTGGGAGCTACACGTTGAGTATAGATGATAACGATTCTCATTGTCAATTAAAATTCAAAAGAAAACTGCGGCCGGTACGGGCCGCAGTCATATGGATCGAATCAGCTAGATGGAACGCCTTTACTTAGTGTAAAGCGAAGCAGGCTGAACAAGTATCGGATATAGAATAAAGCGAAGGCATAGAATACAGCGATAACCGGTGAGCCGATGTCGACGCCGGGAATATTCAATAAAAACTCTAAGACGAGAATCGAAAGCAAAAAGATATAGAGTCCCGCATCAAGATAGAGCGGCATTAACTTTCCGCGCTGGTGCCAAAACGTTCGCACGAGCGGGGCGACGATCATCCCGATGATGCGTTCAGCGAAACCGATGCTCAAGACGGCGATCATGAAAGCAGCGACCGTTTCAAATCCGATGAGACGCGGGAAGGCGAGCATTGAAAGGAGGAGAAGCGGTCCGATGAAGATGGTCATCGAGATCGAAGTGCGTAAAAAGATGAATAAGTTCCGTTTTAAAGTATCGACTCCCCCAAAGAGCGATTGGCGGAACGTCTTACCACGTTGATAGTCGAGGACGAACGATCCCACGAACATCAATCCGAATAATGATAACAATACTGCCATGAAATGTGTTTCCCCTTTTTCTAGTCAAATCGATGATTATCTCGTTTACTTAACCAAAGTCTAGCCTAGTTTACCGATTCGACCAGAGAAAGTAAAGCAGGAAAACTGACAAACGTGTTACACCTTTACGAACGTTCCTTGGCTTTATGAAGCCAATATGAAGCGATTGCGTCCTGATTCTTTTGCGTGGTATAACGCTTCATCCGCATGTTTCAACACACTGTCGACCTCGATATCGTTCGAATGGCAAGCACCAAGCGAGACGGTGATGTGAAGCGTGCCGGCACTCGTCTCAAACGGGAACGTCGAGACTTTTTCTCGTATAGATTCGGCCAGACGGGTCACTTCGTCTTTTTGAGCGTTCGGCATGATGATCAAAAATTCTTCCCCACCGAAGCGGCCGACGAGGTGGTCTTCGCGACTCTCGGCAACAAGAAGCATCCCGAGCTCGCGTAATACGTCGTCCCCGACATCGTGTCCATACGTATCATTGACGCGCTTGAAATGGTCGATATCGACGAGGATGAGCGCATATTCTTCCGCCTCGACGGTCAAGTTCGCCATCGCTTCGTTCAAGAGCCGGCGGTTGGCGATCCCGGTCAACGCATCGGTGCGGGCGAGCTGTTGCTGATGCTGGACGTTCTCGAAGTGGCGGCGCAACTCATGGAGCAGACGGTATGCGGCGCACGCCCCGACGTACGCCATCACGATGTAGACGAGCAGGATCGGATAAAACAGTTCGAGCGGCAGTGCGTAGTAAAGCGCCGATCCAAATACGGCGACGCTGATCGTTGTAAAGATGAGCAACGTGTTCCGGGTGTTATCGAGCTTGAAGCGCAACAGGCTCGTCGGAAGGACGAGCGCGACCATCGTCAACACCGCCAAGTAAAAACCGACGAACTCGCCGTCGGTGATCATGAAAAAGCGTCCGATCAAAAATAAGCTCCCGGCGACCACCCCGCTGACCCAGCCGCCGAACAAGACGGCGAGCGAGATTGGGATTGCCCGCAAATCGATGAGCACACCTTCGAGATGAAGGGCGTTCGCGAGCAATATCAAGGCGACGAGTCCGCTTTGAACACCAAGCAGCACCCGGCTTTTAAGCGGGGACTTCGGAGTCAGGCGGGGCCGGTTGCGATACGGCAGAAAGGAGATGGTGAACAGCGTGAAGAGGATACATAAGTCGATGAAGAATGAATTGATGATGGTGAGCATGAACATAGTCCCCCTGCATGAAATGGAAATGATTACTTTATTTTATCATAGGCAGATGGAGCTGGCTTCGTTCGATTGGGACGAACCTGCTCACCACTCACGCCACTCTTCGGTTATGTCCTCGTCCGTCTCATACCCGACGAGCGCTGCTCCGGCCACGATAAACTCGTACAGCTCTTCTCGCTCTAACGTCTCGATGAAATAGTCGTGCTCCTCGTCCAATTCGTTCAAGCGCAAAACGAGGTCGCGAACAGCGGCCAATACCGAGTCCTCTGAACCGTCCGAACGCGTCAATACGGTTATATAGCGTTTAAGGGCGGCATCGACGGCAAGGATCGCGGACAACGTATAGACGTCATCCCCTTCATTCAATCGGTCTTCCCAAACGAGCGTCGGGCGATTCGCCCATAATGTGTCTACGTTCATATTGCCGCCTCCTTTGAAATGTTAAATCGAGCTTCCCCTCTATCATATCAAAAATGTTTGGTATGATAGATAAAAAAGGGGGACTGTCCGTGCGTTATTGGGATCACTTTAAACGAGCGTTCATTCCGATCGCGCTCATTTTGATCGGGCTAGCAATCTTTTATACTTTATCGGCACGCGGCAACCTGGCGTTGACCGTACTTGGCGCCGGGATTGTCGGTGTGATTTTATTTTTAGTGATGCGGCATATGAACCGCGTCGAAGACTGAAGGCGAGAACACGTTCGTGGTTCTCGTTTTTTGTTGTCGCTCCATTTTTTTGGGTACACTACATAGTAAGGAGGGATTCAACATGGCAAAAGCTACGTTCGCGGGAGGCTGTTTTTGGTGCATGGTCAAACCGTTTCATAAATACGAAGGGGTCGAACACGTCATCTCGGGTTACACCGGGGGACATGTCGATAATCCGACGTATCAGCAAGTCTGTTCTGAGACGACCGGTCATTTAGAGGCCATCGAGGTCACATACGACCCCGATATCATTTCGTACGAGGAACTGTTAGACATCTATTGGCGTCAAATCGACCCGACAGACGGTGGTGGACAATTCAATGACCGCGGTGAATCCTACCGCCCGGCCATCTTCTACCATTCAGAAGAGCAACGGGACGCGGCCGAACGTTCCAAACAAGGTGTCGAGGACTCGGGTCGGTTCGACCGCCCGATCGAGGTCGAGATCCGTCCGGCGAAGACGTTTTGGGAGGCGGAAGACTATCATCAAGACTATTACAAGAAGAACCCGTTCCGCTATGAGATGTATCGGGTCGGCTCGGGTCGCGCCAAGTTCGTCAAAGAAGCATGGAGCGACAAGAAACAACAGAAAGAGTTGAAAGAACGGCTCACGCCGATGCAGTATAAAGTGACGCAGGAGAACGGGACCGAACCGCCGTTTCAAAATGAATATTGGGACGAAGAACGGGAAGGGTTGTACGTCGACATCATCGACGGGACACCGCTCTTCACGTCACGCGACAAATTTCAGTCCAATTGCGGTTGGCCAAGCTTCGCCCGACCGATCGAAGAAAAACGTCTCGATATGAATATGGACACGTCGCACCATATGGTCCGTACGGAAGTCCGCTCGAAGCGGGGCGATAGCCATCTCGGGCATCTGTTCGATGATGGTCCGAAAGAGCTCGGCGGTTTACGCTATTGCATCAATTCGGCCGCCTTGCGCTTCATTCCGAAAGAAGAGCTCGAGTCAGCCGGTTACGGGGAGTACAAGCACTTATTTGATGCGTGAAGGGGAGAATTCGATGTTCACTTCGGTCAAACAACAAATTCGCCGGGAAACGATTGCGACCGTCCTCGACTATTACGACACGTCGGTCCGTCATCTGTCTGAGGAGGCGAGACGGGAAAAGTACGAGAAGATGAGCGCGAGCCCGTTCTCATTTTTCCGGGGCAGCTCACACTTGTTTTACTACGATTTCGCGAAAGTGCCGCTCGCGTTCGACACGGGCGAAAAACATCCGACGTTCATTCAAGGTGACCTTCATTTCGAGAACTTCGGCGTGTTCGAGGACGGCGCCGGCACGATCATTTACGACGTGAACGATTTCGACGAGGCGTATATCGGCTCTTATTTGTTCGATGTGCTGCGGATGGCGATCTCGGTCGACTTGTTCGCCGCCGAGTCGGGGTTCGACGCCACGAAGGCAATCGAGACGTACGCCGAAGCGTATGCGCGCGCCATCGCCCGTTACGCGAAAGGGGAAGACGAGGACGTCCAGTTCACGAAAGCGAACACGTCGAAAGCGATCAGGAAAGTGATCAAGAAAGCTGAGCAGAAGAAAGACGCGTTCATGGCGGAACGGACCGAGGTGCGCGACGAAGAACGTTACTTCGCGACGAGTGAGGACCTGATCCCTGTCAGTCCAAGCATGAGCGAGAAAATAAAGAGTGCCTGGCCAGACTATTTATCCTCATTATCGGAGACACACCGTCACCATGCGGATCACTATGAAGTGAAAGATATCGCCATCAAGCTCGAGAGCGGGACGGCCTCGATTGGCCTCGAACGTTATTACATCTTGATTGAAGGGGCGGACGCGGAGCATGATGAAGACGTCATTCTCGAGATGAAACAAGCCCAGTCGGCCGTACCGTCGCTCTTCTTACCGACGCACTCGCTGTTCGAGGACGGGCTTTCACATCAAGGGGCACGGGTGACCGCGGCGCAACGGGCGATGGTGCATAGCCGCGACCCGTACCTCGGCTACTTGACGATCGATGGCAACGCCTATTACGTGCGGCAACGTTCTCCGTACAAGCGGAAAGTAAAAGCGAAACACATTAAAAATGAAGACTCGTTGATCGAGACGTTGAAAGTTCAAGCGGAAATCACGGCCAAAATGCATGCGCGGGCCGACGCTGACGCCAACGTCCTCGACTATGAGGCGAGTGAACACATCGCCGCGGCGATCGGGGACGCGCGGGCGCTCTTCGTTCGCCAACTCTCACGGTGGGCTAAGTTTTATGCGACACAAGTACGGTTCGATCATGAGGCGTTCCAATCTTGGTTGGACGAACGCGAGAAACAAACGTGACGCTTGCGAGGGGTGACGACTTCCTGCACAATGATGGGGTAAAGGATGTGGACGAATGATCACAGAACAACAACTCATCGCCCAGATGAAACACGTGATGACGCAAATCGAACAGTCGAGCGGAGAAACGCAGAAACGACACGTCGCCAAGTTGATGGGCTACTGCGAACTGTTGCTCGCGGACCCGGTATCGAGCCCTTCCGTTCAACCGACCGCCCCTGTGACGGTGGCACCTGCAACGGAAAAACCGCCGCTAGATCGACAAATGGCGGCTTTCCTCGGCATTCCGCTCGAAGAAGACGATCAACCGAAAACCGATTCGTTGCTCGATTTTTAAGCCGCGCCTGATGGCGTGGCTTTTTTGAGTCGTCTGCATTGACTTATATACCATAGGGGGTATAATAAGGTTAATAAAACTTACGCATAACGGAGGCGGACACATGCTTGATTTCTTATTTGTGGCGGTAGTGATTGGTTTGATTTATTTCTGGTGGACGAAACGAAATAGTGTGAAGACGGTCTCGACGGATGAGTTGAAACGGAAAATTGCCGAGGAGCGCAACATTCAACTGCTTGACGTCCGAGAGCCTCAAGAATACCGTGGCGGGCATATTAAACAAGCGAAAAACGTTCCATTATCAGGATTCGGGAATGCGAGCGCCCAATATCCAAAAGATAAAGATCGCCCTGTGTATGTGATCTGTCAAAGCGGCATGCGCAGCCAGCGAGCTGCCGCTATGCTCCAAAAAGCAGGCTACACGGACGTTTACTCTGTAAAAGGCGGCATGAGTTTCTGGCGCGGATAAAACAATCATCATTCGGCTGACCAATTCAGGTCAGCCGAATTTTTTTGAAGGACGTTTCTACTTTAGCTTTTATGGGGATTCTGCTACGGTAGGAACATAGGAAAGAGAGAGGGGTACACGACATGGCAGTCATTTTATTTGATATTGACGGGACGCTCGTCGACACGACGGTCCCGATGACGAAAGCGATTCACAAGGCGCTAGAGCAACTCCCGCACTTACCGAAACCGAGTGAGGACGCTGTCCGGTCAGGATACGGTTTGGCAGGTAACGCGTTTTGGGAACACGTCATCCCGGAAGCGACGCTCGAGGAGATTCGACAAATCCGCAAATTGCGCCATGAGACGCTTGAACAAGCGATGGCAGGCCAAGACGTCTTGTTCGACGGGATTTATGAGATGCTCGAGACACTTCATACGAACGGTCATACGTTGACGACGGCGAGCAACTGTGGCGTCCACTATTTGAATTTGATTCTCGACTCGCAAGGGATCCGACGCTTCATGACCGCGCCGGAATGTTTGGAATCGGTGAGTGGGGAAAAGAAAGCCGATATTTTGACGGCGCACCGACTTCGTCACGGCGACACGGACTACGTCATGGTCGGTGATCGCAAGTCCGACGTCGAGGCGGCACGGGCTCACGACTTCCCGGTCGTCTTGACCGGATTCGGTTTCGGCAATGACGAGGAATGGGCGCTCGCGGATCATGTGATCGCCACCCCGGCCGATCTGATTGAATGGGTCGAACAGTGAAAAATGACCGGTTGAACGCATGTTCAACCGGTCATTTTTATAGTCCGAGCGAGATATACTTCACTTCTAAAAACTCTTCGATGCCATGATGGCCGCCTTCGCGTCCAAGGCCACTCTCTTTCCATCCACCGAACGGGGCTTGCGGGGTCGAAGGGAGTCCGTCGTTGACGCCGACGATGCCGTATTCGAGTGCTTCGGCCAAATAGAGCGCCTCGTTGATGTCTTGGGTGAACACGTAGGCGGCGAGACCGAACGGCGTCGCGTTCGCTCGTTCGATGACTTCTTCAAGTGTTTCAAACGAGGCGATCGGTGCGACCGGACCGAACGTTTCCTCGTTCATGCACAGCATGTCCTCGTTCGCATAGCGGACGACAGCCGGACGAACGAACAATCCGTCAAGTTGCTCGCCGCCGGTGATCTCTCCCCCTCGGATTTGAGCGTCCTCGAGATGTTTCATAACTTTATCGACGGCGGCATCGTCGATGAGCGGGCCGATGTCGACGCCGTCATCAAGTCCGTTGCCGACTTGGAGCGTCTCGACGGCTTCAATGAACTTCTCGGAAAACTCGTCAACGATGGAGCGTTCAACGTAGATGCGGTTCGCACAGACGCACGTCTGTCCGCCGTTACGGAATTTCGTCGCAATCGCTTGCGGGACGGCCTTCTCCAAATCGGCTTTGGCGGTGACGATGAGCGGGGCGTGGCCACCGAGCTCGAGTGATATTTTTTTCATCGTGTCGGCGGCGCCGCGCATGAGCGTTTTCCCGACCTCTGTCGATCCGGTGAACGTCAATTTTCGGACGCGTGGGTCATGTTGCCACACTTTGACGATGTCCGAGGCGGTACCGGTGACGAGGTTGATGACGCCAGGGGGGAAGCCCGCTTTTTCCGCCAACTTCACGAGTTCGATCGCCGTGAGCGGAGTGGCCGATGCCGGTTTGATGATGACGGTGCAACCGGCGGCGAGCGCGGGGGCGACTTTCCGGGTGATCATCGCGGCCGGGAAGTTCCATGGCGTGATCGCCGCGACGACGCCGACCGGTTGTTTGATGGCGAAGATGCGCTTGTTGGTCGCCGAAGCGGGAATCGTCTCCCCGTACACACGGCGGCCTTCAGCGGCGTACCATTCGATGAACCCGTTGGCATAGCGAACCTCGCCGACAGCTTCCTTCAATGGCTTTCCTTGCTCCTCGACCATCGTCCGGGCGATCGCGTCCGTCTCTTCGGCAATCAAGCGGTGCCATTCAAGCAATAAGGCGCCCCGGTCTTCGGCTGTGCGTTGTTGCCATTCCGTCAGCGCGGCGTGAGCCGCGTCGACCGCAAGCCGGGCCTCGTCCTCGTCACTTTTCGTCACCGTGGCCATAATGTTGCCGGTCGCCGGATTCCGTACTTCAATCGTCTCATCCGTCTCGATCCATTCACCGTTGATGAAGTTGTTTTCAGCTCGCATCGTTTTCTCCCCTTTCGTCTAGGTGCACATTTAAGAAAGTACCCGATTTCAAAAAACATACACAATTTTACAATGGCTCATACAAAAAAACCGTCACTCGAAAGAGTGACGGGACGGTCAGACGCGGAAATCTTGCCGGGCCAAGTGGCGGATTTTGCGGCCGAGGCGTCTTGCGTTGAAGTAGGCGAGGACAGCGACGACCCCACCTGACCAGAACAGCCACTCATCTGGACGGACATAGCCGAACAGTCCGACGAGCAAGCCGAGGATGATGACGCCCGAGTTGAACGTCTGGCGATGGAGCAGTTCTTTTGATTCGAGTTGGCGCTGGAACATCGCTTGTTCGGACAGGCGCTTACGCGTCGGTTCTTTCAAATAGTTGTCGAGCAGTGGCGGGACGTTCAATAACTTTTTGCCGTAATTGAGCGCCGTCATGACGTAGCGGTTTTGAATCGTCGTCCCGTCCGCTTCGAGCCATTGGATGACGATCGGTTTTCCGAGCGTGAACAAATCGATTTTCGAGTCTAAAATCTGCAAGATGCCGAGCAGTGTCGAGGCGGCCCGGCCGAAGAACGCGAACTCGGCTGGAAGTTGGATCGGCTCATTTTTGACGAGAAGCTGGATATCTTGCAACACTTTCTCGATCAACTTCGTATCGACCGTTTCAATGTCTGTCTCTAAGTAGAAGGTGACGGCCTTTTCGAGCGCTTGCCGAATGTTATGCTTGTTCGCTGTCGGCAAGAGGAATCGTAAATCTTCGAGTCCGTCGACGACGCCGTCATAGTCGAGCGAGATGAACGCTTGCAGTATTTTTCGGATCGTCGCCATATCTTGCGGGGTCGTCGATCCGACCATCCCGAAGTCGAGCAAGATGATCGTCCCGTCGGCGCGGATTTGAACGTTTCCGGGGTGCGGGTCGGCGTGGAACTTTCCGCCGAACAGAAGTTGTTCGGCCGCCATCGTAAAGAGTCGTTCGGCCAAGGCCGAGCGGTCGATATTGTTTTCTTTTAAGAAGGCGAGGTCGGTGATTCGGCGCGCGTCGACCCAATCCATCGTGAGGACGCGGTTCGTACATAAGTGATCGTAGTAATCCGGGATGTAGACATTCGTGTTGTCAGCGTACTTCGCCTTGAAATAATGGGCGTTTTTCAATTCGGTCTGAAAATTTAATTCATCCCCGATGACAAAAATCATTTGGCGATATAAGCTATCTAAGTCGGTCGATTTTGCGAGAGCGGTCCGCTTGAGCATTGTCGTGACGATGCGCATCGCCTTAAAGTCGGTTCGAATGATTTTTTCGATGTCCGGACGCTGGATTTTCAACGCGACCCGCTTGCCGTTTTCGAGTAGCGTCGCGCCGTACACTTCGCCGATCGAGGCGGAGGCGACGGCATCGATATCGACGTCTTTGACGACTTGCGTATAGGGGACGCCCCAGTCGGCTTCGAGAATGGCCCGTGACTTATCCCAACCGGACGTTGGGACGCGGTCGACGAGTTCGGACAATTCGTTGAGCACGGACGGTGGTAACAAGTCGGCCCGAATCGACAAAAATTGACCGAGTTTGATGAGAAGACCTTCCAAGCGGAGGGCGTTCCGTTTATACTCGCGGGCGAGCTGAAGCATGAGTGCCTCATACTCTTCTTGAGAGGCGAGACCTTGCTGCTGTTTGCGCGAGAAGGCGTAAATTTTGATGATGAATCGGGCGAACATTGTGACGATAATCCATATGCGGAACAAAGCGATTCGTTTCATAAAAGTACCGACATCCTTTACAAGCAGTCGCTCGACTGATCTGATTTTTTGTATCTTTACTGTACCATACAATGCTTAGGAGAAAGGGCCAGGGATGTTCATGGAATGGGAATTACTCAACGTCGTCGGGACGGTTGCGTTCGCGGCGAGTGGTGCCATCATCGCGATGGACGAAAAGTACGATATTTTTGGGGTATGGCTGCTCGCCTTCACGACAGCGTTCGGCGGCGGTGCGATCCGAAACGTTTTGCTCGGCAACCCCGTCAGTTTAATTTGGCAACAAAATGACTTATTCATCCTTTGTTTTCTCGTCGCCCTGCTCATCTTCCTGCTGCCGAGCGTCGTCTTGCCGCACTGGGAACGATGGGGGGTCATCGTCGATGCGATTGGACTCGTCGCCTTCGCTTTCCAAGGGGCGCAAGTCGCCATCAAGCTCGACTTGCCGCTCTCGGCGGCGATCGCGGCCGCGGTTCTCACAGGAGTAGGGGGCGGGGTCGTCCGTGATTTGCTCGCGGGAAGAAAGCCGCTCGTTCTTCAATCGGAAGTGTATGCGATCTGGGCGATCATCATTGCCGTCGTCACATACTACTTCCGGCTGGAAGGCGGACTGCCGGTTTATGCGTTGCTCATTGTCGTCGCGACGCTTCGAGTGATATCCTACTATCGACAGTGGAATTTACCAGCACGTAAAGTAAGATAAGGGGGAACGGTTATGAAATTGTTATTGATCATCGGCGCGGCCTTGATGGCACTCGGCGTCGCCTTAGGGGCGTTTGGCGCCCACGCGTTGAAAGAGAAGGTCACACCGAACATGCTCGCGAACTGGCAGACGGGTGTGTTGTATCACATGATTCACGCCATCGGGATCATCGCATTAGCAAGCATCTTGATGAGAGTGAGCATCAGCCAGTTCAACACGGCGGGTTGGCTCATGTTGGCCGGAATCGTCTTTTTCTCGGGCAGCTTGTATGTCATGGCACTCACTGGCATCACGAAGCTAGGCGCCATCACACCGATCGGCGGTGTGTTGTTCATCGCGGCGTGGGTGTTCGTCATCATCGGCGCGCTCAAATTGTAACGAAATGTCCATACAGGGTTAACAATTCGTCTGTATCATCAGACGTGTGAGACCCCTCGTGTTCACACCACAACGAACCACTCGGCCAGTCGTCGTCTTTGTGTATAACAAAGACAGCGACTGGCCCTTTTTTACGTTTACTGGAAATGGTGAAATGTAGGAAAAATGCATAAATACTTTTTGAACATAAGGTAAATGTTTTTCTATTTCCAACTACTATTACAGAAACATTTCGAAAATAAGAAATGAGAAAAACAGTTGAAATAAAGCGAAAGTGGGCATACCAACGGCATACCCACTTTGTTATCGTAACAAAAGTGAAATATAACTTTAACAGGAAAACATTCGACTCTTCGATATAATTAGTCGTGTTGAAACTGAAAAATTAATCGTTTTTGTTACATAGCAAAACGACCTTCATATTCGTACGTCATAAAATAGCCCGTCAAAATAGAAAGGATGTCCGCATTGATCAACTGGAAACGCACCGTCTCGACACTGACACTCAGCGCCTTGCTTCTCGGATCACACTCGGTGGCCGATGCCTCGACAATCAAAGAGAAACAAGAGCAGCAGAAAAAAGTTCAAGACCAACGCAAAAACGTAAAAGATAACCAAGCGAACACATCGTCAAAAATCCAAGAGAACAATCAAGAAATCTCGAAGGTACAAGAAGAAGTCAACAAAATGGACGCCCAGCTCCAAGATATCATCTATGATGTCGCCGCGAAGCGCCAAGAAATCAAGCGTACGGAGATGAAAATCGAAGACCTTGAGGCGGACATTAAAGCTTACCAAAAGAAAATGGAAGCTCAAGAAGCGATGATGCGCGAGCGGATGGCCACGATGCAAATCAACGGTGGCGGCTCGATCAACTGGGCAGAATTTATTTTCGGTTCGAAAAACTTCTCTGACTTGATCACACGCATGATCACGGCCGGAACGATTCAACGCAGCGACCAAGAGTTGTTCAACGACTACGAGGCGACACGTCAATCTCTTCAAGAGGCACAGGCCGCATTGAAAGAGCAACGGGCCTCACTTTTAGAACAGCAGAAAGCGCTCGAAGCGCGTCAAGCTGACCTCGAGAAGAAGATGAAAGAGCGCGAAGCGCGTATTAAAGAACTTGAAGAGAAAAACATCGAGTTCGAGACGCAAATCTTCGACCTTCAAGAAATCGAAGCGACATTGATCGCACAAGAAGAAGCGATTGCAGCAGAAATCGAAGCGCAGCGCCGTGAAGAAGAAGAAGCACGCCGTCGTGCCGAAGAAGCAGCCCGTCAAGAAGCGGCTCGTAAGGCAGAAGAAGCACGTCTTGCTGAAGAAGCGAAAGCTGAAGCAGCACGTCAAGAAGCAGCCCGTCAAGAAGCGGCACGTCAGGAAGCCGCGCGAGCAGAAGCAGCCCGTCAAGCTGCAGCTCAGCAAAAGCAGAACAGTAATAATAGTACCCAGTCGTCAGCATCTTCAAACCAAACGACACAAAATTCGACGCCGGCACCAAAACCGGCTGCGCCAGCACCGAAGCCAGCTGCACCAGCTCCAAAACCAGCAGCTCCGGCACCGAAACCAGCGCCAAGCACGCCGACTGCGTCGACGCCAGCTCCATCTGGTGCGATGTTCATCCAGCCTGCAGCGGGACGTTTCTCGCAAGGATGGGGACCGGCAAGCGGTCAATTCGGCTACACGTTCCATAACGGAGTCGATATCGCTGGACCAGTTGGCACGCCAATCCGCGCGTCAGCGACAGGTACGGTTATCCGCGCAGGATGGGGTGGGGCTTACGGAAACCACGTCATGATCGCGCACGTCATCAACGGTCAAGTGTGGACGACGGTTTACGCCCACTTGAACTCGGTGTCAGTCAGCGCCGGACAGCGTGTGACGCAAGGTTCGAACATCGGGACACTTGGAAACACAGGGAACTCGTCAGGCCCGCATCTCCACTTTGAGATTCACAGAGGCAGCTACTCGTACTCGTCATCGAGCGCGGGGAACACGGTCAACCCACGTCAGTTCTTCTAATTCAATCACACGAGCATCTGTCGATCGCGATAGGTGCTCGTTTTCATGACAAAAATCGCTCCTACCGCGTAAAGGTAGGAGCGATTTTTAGTTCGCCTGTTCGATGTCATCGGCTTGGTCATCCGATTTCCGGAAGCGTTCCCGGATGAAGTAGACGATCGTCAATCCGACTAACCACGGAATCCCGAACTTGAGCAAAATATCGAAGTCAGTGAACCATGTCGTGATCATCAAGCTAACGAGCAAGACGGCCCCGAGGAGCGGCAAGACCGGGTACCCGATCATGCGGACCGGGAGCTTGCGTCCTGTCCATTTCTTACGGAAGAACAAGTGAGAGACGAACACCATGAACCATGTGAAGATGGCGCCGAACATCGAGATGCCCATGAGGAACGGGTACGACGTCTCCATGAAGATCTGCAGGAGTGCCGCGAGGACGATCCCGCCCGTCGAGACGAAGAGTGCGTACGTCGGGATCCCGTTCTGGCTAACTTTTTTAAATACACGCGGTGCGTCACCCGCCTCGGCGAGTGAGTACATCATCCGTGTCGAGGCATACAACTGCGCATTCATCGCCGAAAGGGCGGCGATCAAGATGACGAAGTTCAAAATACCGGCCGCGCCAGGTACGTCGAACTGTTGCATGACGAGGACGAACGGGCTTTGGTCGATCCCCGCCTGCTGCCATGGGATGAGCATGAGCATGATCGCGATCGTGACGAGATAAAAGAACGTCAAACGGAACACGGTCGCCCGTAACGCTTTCGGGACGGCGCGGTCCGGATCTTTCGCTTCGCCTGCGGTGACGGCGACGAGCTCTGTGCCGAGGAAGCTGAAGAGCGAGATGAAGATCGTCACCCACATGCCGTAAAAGCCGAAGGCGAAGAAGCCTTCGTTCCCTGTCGTGATTGACTCGATCGGGGAACCAGGTTGGCCGAACAGCGCGGCCGAACCTAGAATGATGAACAAGAAAATGGCGCTTACTTTGATAAATGACAACCAGTACTCGGTCGTGCCGAACGTGTGGACGTGTCGGGCGTTAATATAGATGAGCAGTCCGCCGAACAAGGCGACCCAGACGAACCCGTTCACATCCGGGAACCAGTAGCGCATATAGATGGCGATCGCACTCACCTCGACCCCGATGGCGAGGACGTTGGCGACCCAGTACGAATAACGGACTAAGAAGCCGGCAAGCGGATGCACATAACGTTCGGCGATCGTGCCGAACGAACCTGAAGTCGGATGGGCCACGGTCATCTCGGCGAGACAGCCCATGAGTAAGAGGACGATGAACGCTCCGACAGCGTAGCTGACGAGCACGCTCGGTCCCGCCGTCTGGATGGCGAGACCGCTTCCGAGAAAGAGGCCCGTCCCGATGGCGCTCCCGAGCGAAATCATCGTGAGTTGCCGGGTCGACAGCTCACGTTTTAGTTTGCTTGTTTCCAATGTCAATTCTCCTTTAGTTGAGTGAAGTGTTGTTGGGGACGACTATAGCAGACGAAAAAAACGGGTGTCAACTTGTCGAGCTGCGAAAAACGTCGGCTTTTTTGCGTCACCTATAGAAGCAAAGTTTTTTTGCACGCTTTTGTTTGACACGGACAATCGCGCCCTGTATAGTACGAGTTAACTTAACTGAAACGAATAAAGGCGTCGACGAAGAGAAGTAACGACTAGACCCGCATGACAGAGAGCTGATGGTTGGTGTGAATCAGTATGCGGGACGTCGCGAATGGACTTCCGAGCTCTAAACCGAAACTTTTAGTAGGCTTTAGCGGGTCACCCACCGTTATCACGGGGAAGCGGATGTTTGTCCGTGAAGTGGGTTCGATCTGAACCAACGAAGGTGGCACCACGGGGTTACTCGTCCTTCTCATTGCGTAAGCTATGGGCAGGCGAGTAACCCCTTTTTCGTTTCAACGCATATGTAAATCAATGATTGAGAAGAGTAACGTGTATGTACGTCTCGTCAAGAGAGCCGGGGGTGGTGGGATCCTGGCCGAGGCTGACACGTGAATGGGCTCATGAGAGCATGGCTGAATGAAGTAGGCTGTGACGGCTTCCCCCGTTATCGGGATACGATGTGATAGCATCGGAAAGTGGGATCGATTGATCCAACGAGAGGTGGCACCGCGGTCCATACCGTCCTCCATACGACGTTTGTCGTATGGAGTTTTTTTTGTACCGAAAATTAGAGGAGGAACATATATGTTAACACGACTACTGACGAATCGATTGACGGCAGCGGAAATGAAACGAGCGGCGGCAGAGTTATTCGAGGCCGATGGGAACCAAATCAAAGAAGTGCTCCTCACGTTGAAAAAACGCGGAGAGACGGCCGAAGAGATGGCTGGCCTCGCCGATTACATCCGCGAGGCGGCAACGTTCCCCGAGACGACGATCCCGGTCCTCGATGTGTGCGGTACAGGCGGCGACGGGGCCCACACGTTCAACATCAGCTCGACCGTCGCGTTCGTCCTCGCCGGGCTCGGCATCCCGGTCGCGAAGCACGGCAATCGGAGCGTATCGAGTCGCTCAGGCAGTGCGGACGTGCTTGAGGCGTTGAACGTGCCGATCGTCCGGACGGCAGAAGACGTGTTAGCCGACCTGAAACGATCGAACTTGAGTTTCTTGTTCGCCCAACATGTCCACCCGATCATGAAGCACGTCATGCCGGCTCGAAAAGAGCTCGCGACCGCGACAATCTTTAATCAGATCGGCCCGCTCACGAACCCGCTCAAGCCGAGGCGGCAATTGATCGGGGTATATCATCCATCACTCCTTGAGAAGATGGCGGCGGCGATGAGATATCTCGGTGTGGAACGCGGGATGGTCGTCCATGGCGCTGGCGGACTTGATGAGGCAAGTTTGGCCGGAGCGAACGAGGTGCTCTTCTTTGCCGGGGAACAGACGGCAAGGTACAAGGTCGACCCGCGAGACGTCGGGTTGATGCGGGCACCGCTCTCTGCGTTACGAGGCGGGACACCAGAAGAAAATGCACAGACGCTCGTCGCTGTGTTGAACGGTCAGCCCGGTCCGGCCCGTGACGTCGTCTTGTTGAATGCGGCGCTCGCCTTGTGCACGTACGGGACGGTGAAGACGCTCCGCGAAGGGGTCGCCGAGGCGGCGCGCAGCATCGATGAAGGACATGCGGTCCGGGTCTTGACCCAACTACAACAAACGGAGGTCGGAATATGAGCTACTTGACGAAAATCATCGGCACGAAAATCGAAGAGGTCAACGAAATGGAAGACATCGTCGTCACGGCGACAGAACCGATTTCCTTGCAGCGGCTCGTCGCGGATGGGTTCCATGTCATCGCCGAAATCAAACGGGCCTCGCCTTCGAAAGGATTGATTCGAGAACAAGTCGATGTCGCGGAACAGGCCCGTGCATATGAGCGGGCCGGAGCGACGATGATCTCCGTGCTCACGGACGCGACGTACTTCAAAGGGTCGTTCGAAGACTTGCGCCTCGTTGCCGACGCGGTCGATATCCCGGTGCTGTGCAAAGATTTCATCATCGACGAACGCCAGCTCGATCGGGCGCAAGCGGCCGGGGCGAGAGCGGCACTGTTGATTGTCGCGGCGCTCCACCCGAGCCGTCTCCATGCTTTGAAGCAGTACGCACGGCACATCGGTCTCGACGTCCTCGTCGAGGTGCATGATGAATCGGAACTGCAGACCGCGCTCGAACTCGGCGACGTGTTGATCGGCATCAACAATCGCAACTTGAAGACGTTCGAGGTCACCCTCGATACATCGATTGAATTGATGCAACGCTATCCGGACGTCGCGTTCGTCAGCGAAAGCGGTGTTGAGAACAGTGAGGCGGCCGGCCGGCTCCAAGCGGCCGGGGCGAGAGCGATTCTCGTCGGGGAGGCGCTCATGCGTCAGGACGACCCGACGGCACTGGTCGAGGAGTTGACGACATGTTCGTTAAAATATGCGGATTAAAGACAGAGGAAAGCGTGCAGGCGGCAGTTGACGCGGGAGCCGACGCAATCGGCTTCGTGTTCGCCGACAGTTCACGCCGAATCGATGTGGACACGGCGACACGGTTACGTCAACACATCCCTGGATCGGTACGCGTCGTCGGGGTGTTTCTCGACCCGGCTCTCGAAGAGGTCGAGACGGCGCTCGTATGCGGATTGACCGATATTCAACTGCACCGGCGCACACTGCCGATCGAAGCGTTCCGACGTTTCGGGTTACCAATCATCGAAGCAAGTCGTGAGACGGAGGCGGATGTCGTGTTGTTGGATGCACCCGTTCCTGGGAGTGGGGAAACGCTCGATTGGAACGTGCTTCATCGCCCTGATAAACCGTTTTGGCTCGCCGGCGGGTTGGACAGTGAGAACGTGACAGAGGCGATTCGCCTCGTGAAACCTGACGGGGTCGACGTCTCAAGCGGCGTCGAGACGAACGGAGAAAAAGATAACGACAAGATTCGCACGTTCATCAAACGTGCCAAGGAGGAGTTTACATGTATAGCCAACCAGTGAACGGGAAGTTTGGGCCGTACGGCGGCAAGTATATACCGGAGACGCTCATGCAAGCGGTCGAGGAGTTAGAAGTGGCGTATGAAGAGGCGAAGCAAGACCCGGCCTTCCACGAACGGTTCGAAGAGCTCTTAAGCGAATATGTCGGTCGCGAGACGCCGCTCTATTATGCGGAAAACATGAGCCGGCGCCTCGGGACGAACGTCTATTTGAAACGGGAAGACTTGAACCATACCGGAGCTCATAAAATCAACAATACGATCGGACAGGCACTCCTCGCAAAACGGATGGGGAAACAGAAAATCGTCGCCGAGACCGGGGCCGGGCAACACGGTGTCGCGACGGCGACGGTGTGTGCTCTTCTTAACTTGGAATGTACAATCTTCATGGGCGAGGTCGACGTCGAACGCCAACAGTTGAACGTGTTTCGGATGGAACTGCTCGGGGCGACGGTCGTACCGGTCCAATCCGGGAGCCGGACGTTGAAGGATGCGGTGAATGAAGCGCTCCGCTACTGGGTCAAACATGTCGATGATACACATTACGTCATGGGATCGGTGCTCGGACCGCATCCATTCCCGGCGATGGTACGCGATTTCCAAAGTGTGATCGGTAAAGAGACGCGACTGCAAGTGCTTGAAAAGACGGGCCGTCTTCCGGACGCGGTCATCGCCTGTGTCGGCGGGGGCAGCAACGCGATGGGCATGTTCTATCCGTTCTTGAACGACGAGTCGGTCGCCCTATACGGCGTTGAAGCGGCGGGGAGCGGCGTTGATACGGACGAACACGCGGCGACGCTCACAAAAGGAGAAGTCGGTGTGTTGCACGGTTCGCTCATGTACGTGTTGCAGGACGCGGCAGGGCAGATCCAAGAAGCGCACTCAATTTCAGCCGGGCTCGATTATCCTGGTGTCGGTCCAGAGCATAGTTTCTTGAAAGACATCGAGCGGGTACGCTATGCAGCCGTCACGGACGACGAAGCGCTCGAGGCCTGTATGTCGCTCAGCCGGAACGAAGGCATCATCCCGGCACTCGAGTCGTCCCATGCGCTCGCCTATGCCGAGACACTCGCTCAGACGATGGCAGAGGATGACATTCTAGTCATCTGCTTATCAGGACGAGGCGACAAAGACGTTCACACGATTCGAGAAAGGGTGACGACATGATGAGATTAGATGAAGCGATTCGACAGCGGAGTGAAGGGGCCGCGTTCGTCCCGTATATCATGGCTGGGGACGGCGGGCTCGACAACTTGATTCCGACGATTGAACGGTTAGAAGCGATGGGGGCGACGGCGATCGAGCTCGGTATCCCGTTCTCCGATCCGGTGGCGGACGGTCCGATCATCGAGGCGGCCGGGATGCGCGCGCTCACGGACGGTGTAACGCTCGCGCGAGTACTCGATTGTTTAATAGAAGGAAGTGGACGTTTTTCCGTGCCGATCGTGCTCATGACATATTTGAATCCGGTGTTTCGCTTCGGGGTGCAGCCGTTCTTCGAGCGGGCCGCCGCGTGCGGCGTGAGCGGGGTCATCATCCCGGATTTGCCGTTCGAGGAGAGTCTTGAGCTGTTTGCCGGTATCGATCGCCGAGGTGTCGCCGTCGTACCGCTCGTCACGCTCACGAGTAGCGAGCAACGGATCGAGATGATCTTACGTCAGGCCGAAGGGTTTGTGTACGCGGTCACGTTGAAAGGGACGACCGGGAAGACGGACGTGTTCCCGGATGAGCTGCTCGGTCATTTGCGGTCGCTCACATCCCGGTCCCCTGTACCGGTGTTAGCTGGGTTCGGGGTACACCGGGCCGACCAAGTGCGGGTGCTCGGGGAAGTGTGCGACGGCGTCGTCGTCGGCAGTTTTATCGTCGAGGCGTTGCACGAAGGACGGGACGCCGAAGTGGAAGCGTTAATCCAATCGGCGAAAACAGTGGACACAAAAAGGTAAGGAGTGTGCTTTGGCACAACCTTACCTTTTTTACATCGTTATAGCTCGACACGTTCGAGCCCGTCCTCCCCGAACTTGCGGTCGAGTTGGTCGTGGCGATACGTCGAGGCGAGAACGTATAATAAGTCACCCGGCTCGATCTTCGTCTGACCGGTCGGCGGAATGAGATAGTCTTGACGCACGATGGCATTCACGACCGTGTTCGGTGGAAGCGTGATATCAGCGAGCGTCTTGCCGATCATCGATGACTCTTCCGTCGCGACGTACGGGACAAGTTGATGTTGCGATTGCTTGCTCGAAACGAGGGCGATCGAGTATGGCGATCGGATTTTATCAGGTCCGAGCAATTTGAGTTTTGTGGCGAGCGGCATGAGCGTCGTTCCTTGAATCAAGGCGCTCGTCACGACGACGAAGAAGACGGCGTTGAAGATGAGCTGGCTATTGTCGATCCCGGCGATGAGCGGGAACGTCGCGAGCACGATCGGGACAGCACCTTTGAGGCCGGCCCACGAGATGAATAGTTTTTCTTTGTTCGTGAACGCCATGCCGACCGTCGACAAGTAGACGGCGATCGGTCGCGCGATGAACATTAAGATGAACGAGATGAGCAAACCTTTCCAAATGAGCTCAGGGTCAAACAGCTGTTTCGGGAAGACGAGCAACCCGAGGATGACGAACATGATGATTTGCATGATCCAGGCGAGTGCCTCGGAGAATTGGACGATCGTTACCTCGTGTGCCGTATGGGCGTTGCCAACGATCATCGCCGCGATATAGACGGCGAGAAGTCCGCTGCCCGCGAAGTAAGCGGCGACCCCATACGTCATGAACGCCATCGAGATCATGAGGACAGCGTGCAGTCCGCTCGAGTCGAGCTTTAAATGGTTGAGCATGAGACGCGACGCATTTCCAAGCATATATCCGACGAACGCACCGACGATCAGCTGAAGGATGAACATCCAAATGCCGTCCCAAACGGTCGTGTCCGGCTTCATCATGAAATCGAGGGCGAGAATCGTCAAGAACATCGCCATCGGGTCGTTCGTGCCGGACTCGGCTTCGAGTGTCGCACCGACGTTCGGTGCAATGTTCTTTCCTTTAAAGGCGGCAAAGACGGCCGCGGCGTCCGTCGAACCGATGATGGCGCCAAATAGGAAAGACTCAATCCAATCGAAACCAAATACGAAACGAACGGCAACTGCGACGACACCGGTCGTGAGCAAGACGCCGATCGTGGCGAGCGAGGCGGAAGGAGCGATGACGCTGCGGATCGATGACCACTTCGTCTGCAGCCCCCCTTCGAATAAGATGACGATGAGCGCCGCGACCCCGATCATTTGGGCAAGACTCGTGTCGTCAAAGAAAATCAACCCTGTGATATCGCTGCCGATAATCATGCCGATACCCATGAACAAAAGAAGGGCGGGAAGACCGAACCGTGTCGAGACGCGCGTAGCGAGCACTCCTGCGACGAGGAGTAAGCCGAACAATAAGATCAAACTATCCGTACTTAAAATCGAACCATTCAAACACATCACTTCCTTATCGTTTGTCGCATTTCTCAAGTTATTATTAAGTTCATTATACCATGAAATCGTTATGATATAAGAAACAACGCATTCTCACATTCGCACATTGGAATAATAAGATATAGCGTGGTAAAGTGAGAATACGATAAAAGGGGAGGTACGTATGGCTAAAATTCATGTGTTACACGAAAACAATGAGTGGACGGACCATCTCGTCAAACGACTCGACGAGTTGGCGTTACCGTATGAGTTGTGGCATTTAGACGAGGGGATGATCGACATTGAGGCGAACCCGCCTGAAGGCGTGTTTTATAACCGAATGAGCGCCTCGTCCCATACACGTGGGCATCGTTACGCACCCGAGTTGACCGAAGGGGTGCTCGCTTGGCTTGAAGCGAACGAGCGGACCGTCTTTAACGGGACGCGCGCCATCCGGCTCGAAGTGAGCAAAGTCAATCAGTATACAGCGCTTCGCCGTGAAGGGATTCGTGTACCGAAGACAATCGCCGCTGTCGGTAAAGAGCAAATCATGAAGGCCGCGGAGGCGCTCGGGATGACGCCGTTCATCACGAAGCATAACCGGGCCGGGAAAGGGCTCGGAGTGCAACTGTTCCACACGATCGAAGCGTTGCGCGAATATGTCTATGGGCCGACGTTCGAGGACTCGGTCGACGGTATCACGTTGATTCAACAATACATCGAGGCGCCGCAACCGTTCATCACACGGTGTGAGTTCATCGGCGGCAAGTTCTTGTATGCGGTGCGCGTCGACACGTCGGAAGGGTTTGAACTATGCCCCGCGGACGCCTGCTCGATTGAGGACCTGTTCTGTCCGGTCGGCGAAACGCCGCCTGCGAAGTTCGAGATCGTCGAAGGATTTGATGATCCGATTCTCGCTCAGCTCGAGGCGTTCCTCGCGGCGAACGAGATTGCCGTCGCAGGCATCGAGATCATCGAGGACAAAGACGGCAACGTCTACGCTTACGACGTGAACACGAACACGAACTATAACTCGGACGCCGAAGCGAAGGCGGGAACGTATGGCATGCTCGAACTCGCGACGTTCCTCGGCGACGCGCTGCACGCGAAGACGACAAAATAAAGGGTCAGGCTTTTGCCTGACCCTTTCGCTGTGTATGTTTTAACTGTTGTTCAAATCGAAGTTGGACTAGCTCGGCAGTCGGTGCCATTCGCTCAATAAACGAATCTAAACGTTCCGCAGTGTCTCGATCTGATTCCTTGAACACGCGCATCGTTGTTCACCTCATTGATCATTATTATGGAATTGCTTCTATAATCAATGTTTCCCGAGGCACCGTCCGCATAAACCTCGATTACCCGAGGAATGTGCCGAGTTCTTCTTTTGGTAAGATGTTCCCGACGTAGAAATCGCCAAACTCTCCATACTTCGCACTCACTTCATCAAAGCGCATCTCATAAACGATTTTCTTGAACTGAAGCGAATCTTCCGCGAATAGCGTCACGCCCCATTCCCAACCGTCAAAACCAGTCGATCCACCAATAAATTGTTGGATTTTGCCGGCGTAGCTACGGCCGATCATGCTGTGTCGGTACATGAGGTCTTTCCGCTCATCCATCGACAACGTATACCAGTTATCGCCGTCACGGCGGGCCTTGCTCATCGGATAGAAGCAGATGTGTGCCGCTTTCGGGAGCGTCGGGTAGAGACGCGACCGGATGTGCGGGTTTTCATACGGATCGCCGTCGCCTGAGCCACGGTACATGCCGAGTTCGATGACCGAGACGTACGAATACGACGGGATCATGTAGTCGTACAGCTTCGTCTTCCGAAGCGCGAGCTCGACTTGCTCGAGCTCTTTGAACGTTGGACGAAGGACCATAAGAACGACGTCCGCCTTTTGTCCTAAAATCGAATAAAAGGCGTGGCTGCCTTCACCGCGCGTTTCCACTTCTTCAAGCGAGGCGAGGAACGCGACGAATTCATCAATCATTTCTTGGCGTGCCGTAGCGTCAACAGTTTTCAAGCGGGTCCAATCGATCGTGCGGAAATCATGGAGCGTGTACCAACCGTCCAACGTGGCGGCGGCGTGCTGTGTCTCTGTAGTTGGTGCAGGACGTTCTGACATAAAAAAACTCCTTTCAGGAACTTAGGCTTCGCTGTTTATTTTACCATAGTCCCTTCACAGCCTGCCAAGTTTGACGCCGGCTGTGAATCTTATCACAGTCGAGACGGGAAAAAGCAACGAGCCGGCCATGAATGAAAACGGCTTCAAAACAGCCTGTATCAGTCGGTAGAGCATAACTGTTGTATTCATATAATGATTGATTTCAAGCGATTTATGACGGATCGGGCAGAATAGTTTATTTTAAAAAAGGTCCTGTGTATAATTGAAATCGCATAAAGACAGAAATCGGTCACAAACCGTAAGTGATTCTTATTATACGAAAAGGGGTTCCTCCGTTATGAAACTATTTGATACGTTAAAGCAGAAAGTCAGCCCGATCCGTCCAACTATCGTCTTGCCTGAAGGCGTCGATGAGCGCGTCCTCGGAGCCGCGGTCCGTTTGAAGAACGACGGCATGGTCGACCCGATCGTCATCGGTCCGAAAGCCGAGCTCGATGCGGTCGCAACGAAGCACGGATTTGATATCTCGAACTTGACGCAGTACGACCCGGCGACGTACGAAGACATCGACACACTCGTCGAAGCGTTCGTCGAGCGCCGCAAAGGCAAAGCGACGCCAGAACAGGCCCGTGAATTGTTGACGTCTGACGTCAACTACTTCGGGACGATGCTCGTCCACACAGGCAAGGCAGAAGGTCTCGTCTCTGGTGCGATGCACGCGACAGCCGACACGGTCCGTCCGGCCCTTCAAATCATCAAAATGCAAGAAGGCATCAAAAAGACATCAGGTGTCTTCATCATGGTACGCGACAACGAGCAGTACGTCTTCTCGGACTGTGCGATCAACATCGCACCGGACGCGGCCGACCTCGCTGAGAACGCCTACTTGTCAGCGTTGACAGCGAAGACGTTCGGCATCGAGCCGCAAGTCGCGCTCCTCAGCTTCTCGACGAAAGGTTCAGCGAAATCGCCTGAAACCGAGAAGGTCATCGAAGCGACACGTCTCGCCAAAGAAAAAGCACCGAATCTTCCAATCGACGGTGAGCTTCAGTTCGACGCCGCGTTCGTCCCGAGCGTAGCAGCGAAGAAAGCGCCAGGCTCTGACGTGGCCGGGAACGCCAACGTCTTCGTCTTCCCAAGCCTCGAAGCCGGGAACATCGGCTACAAGATGGTTCAACGTTTCGGCGGGTTCGAAGCGATCGGACCGATCCTCCAAGGCCTCAACAAGCCGGTCAACGACTTGTCGCGCGGCTGTAACGAAGAAGACGTCTACAAATTGACGCTCATCACAGCGGCACAAGCCATCGACGAGCGCAACGAAGCGTAAGTCGCAAGCATCTTCCTTAGGGAGGGTGCTTTTTTTACAAGAAACTTGAGTTTGTTTGTACAGATGCTGAGGTAAACTAATAGAGGACAACATTAAAAGGGGGAACCTATATGCAAAACATCCATGCAACCGAATTACGTGAAAAACTCGAGAATGGGGAGTCGCTCCACATCATCGACGTGCGCGAACAAGACGAATACGACGCGGGTCACATCCCGCACGTACCGCTCTATCCATTGTCTGAGTTCCCGGAAGTGACAGAAAAGCTCGCCAAAGACAACGTCTATCATGTCATTTGCCGCTCGGGCGGGCGCAGTGTGACGGCGTGCGACCACTTAGAGTCACAAGGATATAAAGTCGTCAACGTCGAGGGCGGCATGCTCGCCTGGGACGGTGACATCGAAGCGTGATGCTCGACAATCCTTGGGTCGTCATCCCGCTCCTCATCGCCTTGTATTTGACCGTGTACGCGTTCGTCAAACGGCTCGATTGGGCCAAATGGCGAATCGTGTGGGCGGTATGGGTTATCTTGATTGTGATCCTGTTGACGATTCGGCTCGTCCGGAGCCTATAAAAAACGAGTGAAGCCAAAGTCGGCTTCACTCGTTTTTTAGTTCTCGCGTTTATCGAACGTGATCGAGGCAATCGCGTCATGTTGGTGAATCGATTCTTCGTTCCGACATTCGACGAAGAAGTTGACGACTTGCTTCATCTCGTACAAGTCGGCTGCGATTAAACGGACCATGTCTTCGACGAAGCGCGGGTTCTCGTACGCGATCTCTGTCGCGCGCTTCTCATCCGGACGTTTGAGGACCGGGTGAAGCGGTGCCGAGGCGTTCGACTCGGCTGCATCGAGAAGAGCGAGGCGCCAGTCAAAACCGTCGAGCGACGTCTCGTCGAGGCCGGCCTCGATCGTGATGTATCCGCGTTGGTTATGGGCACTGTATTCACTGATTTCCTTAGAACACGGGCAAAGCGTCGTGACGTTGATGACGAGACCGACCGTGACGCTCGCTGTCCCCGTCTCAAGGTTGTACGACACGCGGTGCATGACATCAGCGTTCATGAGACCGCTGAGGCCCGTTGCTGGCGCTTTTCGGCTAAAGAACCATGGGTAGCGGATCGTGAGTTGCCCTTCTGTTTGCTCCATTCGCTCGGCGAGCTCTTGTGCGAACTCGATGAGCGACGCGTTCGACACGGTCCAGCCTTGGTTATGGTACGCGTCGAGCTGTTCGGTAAGGCGTGACATGTTGATGCCTTTCCGATCCTGCACGAGTGACGTTGTCAATTCGAACGTCGCGACCGTTGCCTGGATGCCGTCTGGCGTCTCGATGTTGACCGGGTGTTTCACGTTTGAGATGCCGACGCTGTCGAGCGCGAACAAGAAGTTTTTCGGTGTATTCTGCAAATCGATCATTTTATCTTTTTCTGTCGGTTTCGTTCCCTTGATTGGCGGGACCGAACCGAATAATTTATGTCGTTCTGCTTTAGTAGGTAAAGCGACATGGCTTGTAGACATAATCGGATTCTCCTTTTTTGAGAGGGTGGGGACCACCACTCGTTCTTGTTAGGATTTTATCACGAAACGTACGTGAACCGGGTATCAATTTGCTCTCTGAACATGCTGTGAACCTGTTTTTAGTGAGAAACTTCATAGTGTGAAAAAAAACGATTGCTTTTAAAAAGAAATCGGAATAGAATGTTCTCGTGAACTTAAAAAAGTAGTCACTATTAAATATGAAGGAACACAACTAAAAGGAGATGGATTTACATGGATTGGCAGTTAATTCTGCAGTATGCTTGGATCGTCGTTGTCCTCGTTGGTCTTGAAGGGCTATTATCTGCAGACAATGCGCTCGTCTTGGCTGTCATGGTCAAACATTTGCCGCGCACGGAACAAAAGAAAGCATTGTTCTATGGCTTACTTGGAGCGTTCGTATTCCGCTTCCTCGCACTGTTCCTCATCTCGTTTTTAATCAACGTCTGGCAAGTGCAGGCACTCGGTGCCCTCTACTTGATCGGGATGAGCGCGAGACACCTGTATATGACGTATAAGGCGCGTCATATGGCACCGCATCAAGACTTGGCCGCAGAAGCGAAAGCCGAGACGGCCGTCACGGAGCGTCCGGTCTCGCGTAAAGAGTTTTGGTGGACGGTCGCGAAAGTCGAATTCGCGGACATCGCCTTCGCGGTCGACTCGATTTTGGCGGCGGTCGCGCTCGCGGTCAGTCTCCCGGCACTCGGTCTCGGTGAAATCGGCGGCATCGACTCCGGTCAGTTCTTCGTCGTCTTGCTCGGTGGACTCATCGGTGTCGTCTTGATGCGTTTCGCCGCCCGCATTTTCGTGAAGCTGTTGCACGAGCGTCCGACGCTCGAGACGGCCGCCTTCATGATCGTCGGTTGGGTCGGGGTGAAACTGACGGTACTCGTCTTAGAACATGATGGCTTTAAACAATTAATAGAAGGAACACCGTTCGAGTTCATCGGACTCCCGCACGGGTTCGTCCACTCGACGGGTTGGACGCTCTTCTTCTGGTCGGTCATGGTCGGTATTGCTCTATGGGGTTGGTTCTCATCGAAACCGTCCGCGGTCAAACATTAAGCGATGTGCCTCGACATGAGGCACATTTTTTTGTTTTGTTCTTCTACATACGTGGTACATATCAAATAGATAGTATCTTTTTGATATAGGAGACGGAACATGCCGCGAGAAAATGCCACACGCTACGCTATATTGGGGCTTTTGACGACAACATGTCGCACGGGTTACGAAATGAAGCAGATGATTGATAACAGCCTGAGTCATTTTTGGAAAATCAGCTTCGGACAAGTGTATCCGACATTAAAAACACTTGAAAACGAGGGGCTTATCATTCAATCGAATGAAGGCGATGAGCGAAAAGCGTATGAATTGACCGAATTAGGTAAAGACGAGTTAAAGCGATGGCTCGGTGAGAAACCGGATGAATTGCCGATTCAGCGAAATGAGCTGTTGCTCAAGTTGTTTTTTGCCAGACATGAACCGATTTCAGAGACGATCGAGAAAATTGCTCATCATGAAAATTTATTAAGTGCGCGCTTGAAGACGTATGACCTGATTGAAACGATGATCCGTTCGAGTGATGCGGAATCGCCGGACGCCCTGTACTGGTTGTTGACGCTCGACTACGGAAAACGACAGACGGTTGCACTGATTGAATGGTGTGGACAGGCAATTCGTACGCTTGAAGGGGGAATAGACGATGGAACGGAAAATGGCCGTCCCAAATGAAGAAGTCGTCGTATTTGTCATCGGTTTACGGGTAAATCGGTTTCGTTCGATTCGGAAATGGTGGCCAGCTTTCAGTGCCATGCCTGCGATGTTGAAGGAGTTGTACACACAACGGGATTTAGGTTTTCTATCGCATGAGATGACCGTCGGCTGGCGCTCTGTCACTCTCATTCAATATTGGCGTTCAAGCGAGGAACTTCTCGATTATGCACACGGCAAGCTGCATCTTGAAGCTTGGAAAGCGTTCAACCAGAAAGCACGGTCGAGTGAAGTCGTCGGGATTTTTCACGAGACGTATGAAGTGAGCAACTATGAGACGATGTACGTCAACTTGCCGACACGTGGACTTGGCAAAGCGCTAGGGGCTATCGATGTCGTGAAGGCGCGTGAGTCGGCTAAGGAACGGTTGGCCGAACGACAAATGAAATGAAAGAAGCGGACGAGCGACTCGTCCGCTTCTTTATTATGCTGTCACGTCTTCTTTGTCGTAGATCGGCACCCAACCTTCCGTCGTCACGAAAATACGGACGGCGACGACTTGGCGGTCGGCTTGGAGTGTGAAGTAGTGGCGCGTGTTCACCGGCACCGAGATCAGGTCGCCCGGGTTGAGCTCGATGTTGAAATAGCCGCGCTCGGCGTCGTCGATGGCGAAAATCCCGTGGCCGCTGACGATGAAACGGACTTCGTCATCGGTATGATGATGTTCTTTTTGGAAGTTGACGAGCAGTTCGTCCAAGTTCGGTGTCGCCTCCGACAGGGAGATGACGTCCGCTGTCTTATAGCCGCGGCGCTCGGAGACGTCTCGGATCTCGTCGCGGAACGTCGCGAGAATCGCTTGTTTGTCTTCGTCGGTCAGTTGATAGTTTTCTTGAAGGTCAGCCGGGAGCTTATCGATGTCCCACTGCTCATACAAGATGCCGCGCGACTCTAAAAATGCGCTCACTTCAGCTTGGTCGACGTAACGTTCTTCTGTTTGTTGGAAATAGATGGTTGCCATGATTCAATTCCTCCTTATGAATGGACGCCTAGGGCGCGTAGTTTTAACGTGTAGCTGAACAAAAATTCATAGGCCTCCAAGTAACGTTTCGCCGCATCGGGTGTCTCGCCCCATACAGTGATGCCGTGATTACGGATGAGGACGGCACCGGCGCTTGAATGGACATGTCGGGCGAACGCAGAGGCAAGCGTCGGGATATCGGCGTGGTTGTCGATGATCGGGACGCGGACGACGGCGTCTTCTTCCCAAAAACCGAGCGCCTTGATGATCTCTTGTCCGGTAAAGACGACTTCGCCGTTTGGGGCGTGAAGTTCTGAGATGACGTTATTGTCGACCGTATGGACGTGAAGGGAACATGCGGCCTCTGTTTTGTTGAACACTTCGACGTGGAGCAGCGTCTCGGCGGACGGTTTACCGCTTTGTTCACCGATCAATCGTCCGGCCGCATCGACGAGGACGAAATCTTCGGCTGTCCGCTTTCGTTTATCACGTCCGCTCGCTGTCACTAAAAATTCGAGCGGGTCGTCCGAGACGCGGATTGCCAAATTCCCGCTCGTTCCGGGGAACCAGTCGCGGGCGGCGAGTTCGTCTTTAATGTCGGCGAGTTCGAGCCAACGTGCGGTCACGCTCATACGGGCACCTCCTTCAAATGATGAGTGATTTCGTCAAACGTCTCGAACGGGTAATAGTTAATGCCTTCTGTCTCACAGAGCGTGATGAGCTGTCCGCGAGCGTAGACGAAGTCGGCCTGCTTGGCGATCTCGAAGTCGGTCACCGAGTCACCGATGACAATCAAGCGATCATCAGGATTGACGATGCGACGGGCGATTGTCGGTTTGCAGCAACCACAATCGTTCGTACAAGACGCATCGCAAGCATGCGGCCAGTCGATGCGTACCGTCTCCGCGGAGAAATCGGCGACGTTGCAGTAGATGTGGTCCGGGTCAACGTGCCCGCTTAAAATCGGATGGACGAAAAAGTCCATCCCGCCGCTGACGACGTCAAACTGCCACTCGTTTTGACGAACTTCTTCCAAAAAGTGAACGAATCCGGGCCGGAGTTGAATATGTCCTACCAAATAGTCGCGATACGCCGTCTTCTCGGCACTCGGCAACAAGTGAAACATCTGACCGACGCCTGCCCGGATCGAAATGTGTTGGGCGAGCACATCCTCTTTGATGGCGTGCCATTCCGGTGGGGCGAACGCCTTCATGAGGGCGATGATGTTGTCCTCGGCTGTGATCGTCCCGTCAAAGTCACAGAGGATATGGACCGTCATCGCGTCGACCACACCTTGAGTGCGGCATCGAGTGCATCCGTTCGACCGGTCTGCCCGAGCGCCTGCTCGATCGCTTGTCGGAAGGCGCGGGCACCGGCAGCGGCGCCGTCCGGATGACCGTGAATGCCGCCGCCGGCGTTGATGACGACGTCCGTACCGAAGTCGCGGATGATGTCTTCGACGAGCCCCGGGTGAATCCCGGCCGACGGGACCGGTAAGATCGGCTTCGACCAGTGCGGTTTGGCACTGAAATCGCGAATCGCGAACGCCTCGTCTGGAGGTGTCGCGAGCGAGCCGTAAGGGGACGGGAACAGCGTCAAGTCGGCACCGGCGAGACGAATGAATTTACCGAGCAAAAGCGAGTGGCTGATTGACCCGGTCAAGGCACCGGCGAACGCCGGATGCGCCAAAATCGGGACACGGATGGCGGGATCTTTCGCCAGCTCCCGGAGTGCATCGAGTCCGTATGTATAGACGTTGAACAACAGTGCCGTCGCGCCCGCCTCGATCAAGCGGCGTGCTTGGTCGCGCAACCCGAACACCGGGCCGCTCAGCGTGACCGCATACAGTGCGCGTTTTCCCGTCGTGTTGAAGTGTTCTTGAATCACGGATGCGCCGATGCGCGCTCGCTCAAGCGAAGGGGTGAGCGGATTGTCGTACAAGATCTCGTCGTCTTTGACGATGTCGATGCCACCGGCGAGCTGGTCGCGCAGTTGCTGTTCTAAAAACTGTAAGTCCCGTCCGATGACGCCTTTAAAGATGCTCATGACGAGCGGGCGATCGTCGACGCCGAGCTGGTCGCGAATCCCGTCGACACCGAACTTGGCGCCAGGGAAGTCGGCTGAAAGTGATGCAGGTAGCTCGAAATCAATCAAACGGACCGAGTCATCGAGTGACAGTTTCCCAAACGTCGTCGTCAATATCGACGAGAAGTCAGGACTGACGTTTTCAATCGGGTACCGGATCGTGAACCGGCTCGTCGCGTCTGTATGGGACGTCGAGACGACCTCGCCGCGGTACGCCTGTAACTGTTGTCGTTCTAAATGGGGCAAGTCTGTCCACGTGCCGACGGTCAATTCGAGCGCGATTTTCTCGGCGATATCGGCGACGCGGTCAGTACGGTTGATTTCATAAGTGGCAATGATGCCCATGGTCGTTCCTCCTTCCGGTCACACAAAAAATGACCCCATGCCGAGGCAAGAGGTCATCATAAAAAAATGAACTCTTATCTCTCAGCTTACGCTGCAAGAATTAGCACCGTGCCCAATCGGGTCGGTTGCTGCGACATCATCGGGCTTGTCCCCTCCGTCTGCTCTTGATAAGAATATGATTTGAAGTTGTGAAATTTAATTGAATTTTTGCACAGAATCGTCACAGCGTCAATTCCTTTTTTTGAAAAAAATTATTTTTGAAAGTTGTTTCCATATATGCAAAGAAAAAGTGGGTCGGCTCGTCACAAATCGTCGTTGACAAGCATGGCGCACAGTCCGTAATATTCATCACAACACGTTCACACAATCGAATACGACACTCTTATCGCGAGTTGGCAGAGGGAATTGGCCCGATGACGCCGCAGCAACCGACCAGTAAGGCACGGTGCTACATCCACCAGACAGACGTCTGAAAGATGAGAGGAACAACCAATTTGGGTGTGCCTCTTTCTCGCGGAGAAAGGGGCTTTTTTTGTGGGAATCATACCGAAAGGGGAAACAATCATGGCATATCAACCATTTACAGAACAGACCATCGTCGAGCACGTCCGGGCACTCGGATTGATCGAGGAAGAGGGAATCGCCCAGTGTGAAGAGATCGGTGACGGCAACTTGAACCTCGTCTTTCGCATTCGTCAAGGCGAGACGAGTTTGATCGTGAAGCAAGCGCTCCCGTACGCGAAAGTCGTCGGGGAGAGCTGGCCGCTCACGCTCGAGCGGGCCTGGATCGAGCAGTTGGCGCTTCGGGAGTTCGCTGAAGTCGTTCCACGATTCGTACCACGAGTGATCGGGAGCGACCGCGCCCTCGCCTACACGATTTTAGAGGATTTGTCTGAATATGATATCGTCCGCACCGGTTATCTCGAAGGGAAGACGTATCCGGAGCTGGCCCGTCACGTCGGCGAGTTTTTAGGGGAGACGCTGTTTGTCACGTCCGACTATGCGGCCGGACCAATCGAAAAGAAACGAAAAGAGCGGGAGTATTACAACCCGGAACTGTGCGACATCACAGAAAAACTCATCTTCACCGACCCGTATAAAGATGCCGAATCGAACAACATCGAGGCGGAGCTTCGCCCGGACGTCGAGCGTTTGTGGCAAGACAAGGCGCTGAAAGTCGAAGTGGCAAAACTGAAAGTCGGGTTCGTCACGAAACATGACGCCTTGCTTCACGGCGACTTACATACCGGCAGCATCTTCGCGACGTCACAGGAAACGAAAATCATCGACCCGGAGTTCGCGTTTTACGGACCGTTCGGTTTTGACGTCGGTCAAATCATCGCTCATTTGACGCTTGCGACGTTCCACGATCCGCTCAAGCGGTTCGAACGGTTCACCGACGTCCTCACCGTCTGGGAGACGTTCGAGAAGACGTTCCGTCACAACTTCACGAGCGCCGTCGAGCCGTTCAATACGGAAGGGTACGTCGACGACTTGCTCGGAACAATCTTCAGCGACACGATCGGCTACGCCGGTTGCGAGCTCATCCGCCGCGCCATCGGCCTCGCCGGCGTCGCGGACCTCGAGACGTTACCCGAAGTGGCCCGTCTCGAGCGAAAACGTGATGCGCTCGCCCTCGGCGCCACCCTCATCAAAGAGCGGCACACCGTCGATTCGATTGACGACCTCGTGGCACTCCTCTCGGGGGTGCGCGTATGACCGTCCAAAACATTCGTTTCGACGCATCGACCCATGAGCTGGTCCTTTTAGATCAGACGCTCCTTCCGCACGAGGCGCGTTACGTGACGATCGAGACGCTCGAAGAAGCCGAACGTGCGATTGAGACACTCCAAGTCCGAGGCGCACCGGCGATCGCGTACTTCGGGGCGTTCGTCTTGGCGAAAGAGGCAGGACGATTAGTCGACGACCCGGATTTCACGCGTCGCCTTGAAATCGTCGGACGCCGCTTGATCGCGACACGGCCGACGGCGGTCAACCTTCAAAATGTGATCGAGTCGCTCCTCGAGCTGAACGTCGGGGACGATTTTGAACAGATTGCCGGGGAAATCGAACGACGTGCCGTTGCGTTATATGACCGCGACGTCGACACATATCGCTCTATCGGTGAGCACGCACTGACGGTATTACCGGCAGGTGGGAACATCTTGACGATCTGCAACGCCGGTGCCATCGCGACGTCACGTTACGGTACGGCACTTGCCCCGTTTTATGTCGGTAAAGAGCAAGGCGTCACATTCAACGTCTTCGCCTGTGAGACGCGACCGCTTCTCCAAGGGGCCCGTCTCACAGTCTGGGAGCTCGACCAGGCCGATATCGATGTCACGCTCATCACCGACAATATGGCCGCATGGACGATTCAAGCGAAAGGCGTCGACGCGATCATCGTCGGGGCCGACCGCATCACGCGGACGGGTCACGTCGCCAACAAGATCGGCACGCTCCAACTCGCCGTGCTCGCCAAGCATTACGGGATCCCGTTCTACGTCGCGGCACCGCATTCGACGTTCGATTTGACGGCGGACGATGCGATTGAAATCGAGGAGCGGGACGCGAAAGAAGTGACGCATATCGGTGGCCAGCCGACGGCTCCTGTCGGTATCACCGTCTTCAATCCGGCGTTCGACGTCACGCCGCCCGAGCTCATTACGGGGCTCATCACCGAGGCGGGCGTGTTCGAGGCGAACGAGACGGCCATCACACATCACGTAGGGGGAACGGTTCATGTCTAAAAAACTATTGATTTTACTATTCACGTTCGTGTTGGCGCTCGTCGGCTGCACGAACGAACAAGCGGCGACACCGAAACCGGCCGAGAAGACGCCGGAGACGAAACCGGTGTCCACCTCGAACGGCACGTTGCCGAAAGACATCGACGTCGCCCTGATCATGCAAATGTCGATCGGGACGTTCTCGTCGCAGTACATTAACGGCGTGACCGAGCAAGTCGAATCGTTCGGCGGCAATGTGAAAGTGTATAACGCTGACAACGACTTATCGAAGATGGCGAGTTATGTCGACACGGCGACGACGCAAGGTGTCGATGTCATCTTGATCGACCACGGGCGTGCCGACCCGTTGAAAGAACCGGTCCAACGAGCGCTCGACAAAGGCATCAAAGTCGTCGCGTTCGACAACGATTTGACGAACGAGGGCGTGACCGTTATCGACCAGGACGATTATTCGCTCGCCTGGCGTTCGCTCAAGGCGCTCGCGGAAGATTTGGACGGCGAAGGGAAAATCGTCACGATTTGGGTCGGCGGCTTCACGCCGATGGAACGACGCCACACGATTTATGACGCGTTCTTGAAGCGTTATCCAGGCATCGAAGAAGTGGCCAAATTCGGTTCAGCGACGAACAACACCGCACTTGACACGCAAAGCCAGATGGAGGCGATTTTGAAGAAGTATCCGGAAGGCGAGATTGACGCCGTGTTCGCGATGTGGGATGAGTTCGCTAAAGGTGCGAGCCGTGCCATCAAACAAGCGGGGCGCGATGAGATTGCCGTCTACGGTATCGATTTGAGCGACGAGGACCTCCAGCTCATGCAAGAAGACGGGAGCCCATGGAAAGTGACGGCGGCGACCGACCCGGCTGAAATCGGTCGTATCCAAGTCCGGTACGCCTACCAAAAACTCGCCGGCGAAGAGACACCGTCAATTCATTCGGTCGACCCATATCTCGTCGATCGTGACGTCTTGCCGGACGAGAAAGTGACAATGGACGACCTCGGTCAATACGTGCCGAACTGGGGCGCGTCAGACGCGGCCTGGTCAGATTGGATGAAATGATGATTCGGCTTGAACGCGTCACAAAACAATACGGGGACGTGACGGTTCTCGACGACGTCACGTTCGGGCTGCGTCGCGGTGAGATTCATGGCCTTCTCGGCTTAAACGGGGCCGGGAAGAGCACGTTAATCAAGTTATTGAACGGCACGACGACACCGACGTCCGGGTCCATCTCGCTTGACGACGAGGCCGTCGTGCTCACGCCGGCCGAAGCGATTCGACGCGGGGTCATCACCGTGTCGCAAGAAGTCGATGATGCGCTCTATCTCGACTTACCGGTCTATGAGAACGTCGTGCCGTGGCAGACAGTCAAAAGGGTTCAACCGCGCGAATTGAAGCGACGGGCGACGGCGTATTTGAAGCGTGTCGGCCTCACGATCGATGTGACGAAACCGAGTGGACATTACCCGCTCAGCGTCAAACAACGGATTTTAATTGCAAGAGCGCTTGCGAGCGAGGCGACGTACCTCTTACTCGATGAGCCGACGGCGGCCTTGTCGACGGACGACGCGGCGGCACTGCTCACGTTGTTGCAGACACTCGCCGAAGACGGTGTCGGCATCCTCCTCATCACTCACCGCTCCGAGGAGCTGTCGCGTGTCACGACGACGACGACGTTTCTCCGTGATGGGCGACTCGTCTATGAAGGGCCGTTCCAACCGTTGTCGACCGAAGACGTCCATACGCTATTGAGCGGGACGTCACTTGTAGATGAGTTGGAAAAAGCAACACCGACGAACGAGGTTCAACTGAAGGCGACGCTCACGCTACCCGTGTTTGGGACCGAGTTGTCCTTCACCGCCTATAAAGGCGAAGTCGTCGGCATCGGCGGCGTGACGGGCAGCGGCAAGACCGAGCTCATCGAGGCGTTGTTCGGTTTGTCCGACGTGAAGCAACATATCGAGCACGGAGGGAAAGTGACGACGGTCCAAACGCCGCGTCAAGCGGTCCGAGCCGGGTTCGCCCTCGTCCCGGAAGAGCGCCGGAAACAAGGACTCTTTCTCGACGACTCGATTGAACGAAACGCGTTAGTCGTTGAAGGCGAGACGAGCGTGTTACAACGCGTCTTGTCCTCGCTTCGTGTCAAGTATGCCGATGTTCGACAGCCGGTGCGTGAGCTGAGCGGCGGCAATCAACAAAAAGTCGTCCTCAGCAAATGGTTGTTTCAAGACCGGGACGTGTATTTACTCGACGAGCCGACGAAAGGCGTCGATGTGACGGCGAAACGCGACATTTATGAGCTCGTGACGCAACTGGCCAAAAAAGGCAAGACGGTCATCTTCACGTCGAGTGAGGCGCATGAATTAGAACTCGTCGCCAACCGCACGCTTTGGCTCGACCGCGGCCGCTGGCAACAGAAAGGAGGGGCATCATATGGCCCAACTCGTACTCAAACCTAAGGCGAGACGATTCACCGGCATCGGTCAATACGGGACGCTGTTCGCGATTCTCGCATTGATTGCGGTCTTCGGCGTGACGAACGACCAGTTCCTAACGTACGCCAATTTCAGCGATATCATCAAATCTGTCTCGATCGTCTCGTTGCTCGCCCTCGGGGTGACGTTCTCGCTCATCGTCGGCGGATTCGATTTATCGGTCGGTTCGACGGCGAGCCTCGCGACGGTCGGGGCGGCGTCAAGCCTCGTGTTACATAGTCAAGAGCTGCTCGTCGCCTTGCTCGTCCCGATTGTTCTCGGCGTGCTCGTCGGACTGTTGAACGCGCTCGTGACGATCAAATTCCGGTTGCCGGATTTGCTTGCGACGCTCGCCATCATGTACGTCATCAATGGGGTCCAGTTGACGTATACGAAAGGCTTCTCGATTTATGACAACATGCCGATTGAAGGGGGGACGGCGCCGGGCCGGTTCATCCCATCGTTCCTCTTCATCGGACAAGGCTCGATCGGGCCGGTCCCGTTCGTCGCCATCTTGATGGTCATCTTCTTCGCCGGGGCGCATCTGTTCTTGACGTATTCGAAGACGGGTCGCGAATTTTATTACGTCGGCTCGAACGTCGAGGCGGCCCGTCGTTCCGGTATCGCCGTCAACCGCATCAAGCTGTACGCCTACGTGTTGAGCGGATTGTTCGCAGCGATTGGCGGCATCATCTTGGCGTCACGGATCGGCACGGGGCAAGTTTCGGCCGGGGCGCCGCTCTTAATGGACGCCGTTGCGGCCGCCTATATCGGCTATGCCGTCTTCGGGACAGGACGACCGAACGTCGTCGGCACGTTGATCGGTGCCGTCTTGATTGGGATTTTGTTGAACGGGCTGACGATGTGGGACGTGCCGTATTATGCCCAAGATATCGTCAAAGGGACCATCTTGATTGCGGCGCTCGGCTTGTCATATATCCAAAAGAAACAGCTGACATAGGAAAAGTCCTCAGAACGCTTAGTTCTGAGGACTTTTTTGGTGTTCCATGCGGATGAAGTCGTACACACTTCCGTTCGTCGGTTGTTGAAACGAACCGGTCTGTTTGAATCCGCACGCCTCATACAGCCGAATGGCCCGTTCGTTGAAGGCGGCGACGGCGAGCGTGATGCGACGGGGCGCGTACGTCGCATCGATGAAGTCGAGAATCGACGAAAGGAACGCGCGTCCGCCCCCGTTCCCAGTCAAATCGGGTCTCATGCCGAGGCCGATGTCGACCGTCTCCGCCTCCGTTCGTGCGACGCTCACGAAACCGATCAGATCGGAGTCGGACGTGATGGCGAACACCGACTCCCCACGCTGTTCGGCGTCTAGAAATTCGACCAAATCGTCTTCGTCTGCTTCGATGTCGTAAAATGCGTAAACGCCTTCGTAATGCCACGTGAAGGCGATCGTTTCTGCTTGTTGCTGTGTCAGGACAGCGAATTGATGCATCATGTGAATTTCCTCGATTCAAGGGCAGGATGGAATGCTACACTCATTATAGTACCACCAACTTGAAGAATGGGGTGACCACATGGGAATCAAGTTAGACATGGTCGGCATCGTCGTCGAAGATATGAAACGGGCGCTCGACTTTTATCGTCTGCTCGGCTTAGCGATTCCGGAAGCGATGGATGGGGAAGCGCACGTCGAGGTCGACGACGGCGGTGTCCGGCTCGCCTTCGACACAGTCGAAGTGGCCGAATCGGTATATGGGGAATGGAAGCAGGCGACGGGGCACCGGGTCGAACTCGCCTTCTTATGCGACAGCCGAGATGAGTTGGACGCGCGCTATGAAGCGATCGTCGGGCATGGCTATGCCTCGCACCGCGAACCGTGGGATGCGTTTTGGGGGCAACGTTATGCCATCGTCATCGATCCGGACGGAAATCTGATCAGCCTATTCGCAGCATGACAAAACCCTCGCCGGATTCGGCGAGGGTTTATTCGTCTCGTGTCTCGCCCCACGAGCAGAGCGCCTTCATCGCCGGCTGCAGGCTGAGCGCTTCCTCGGTGAGCGAATATTCGACGTGCAGCTGCTTCTCTGTCGAATAGTCGATGCGGCGCACCATGCCGAGCTGTTCGAGTTCACGCAGTTGGTCGGTCAACACTTTGCGGCTGACGTCGGGAATGGCGCGCTGAATGTCTGAGAAACGGCGTGGTCCGTTCTCGAGCGTACAGTATACTTGGGGGCGCCATTTACCGCCGATGATGTCGAGTGCCTTGTTGACAGGGAACGGGGTCGTCATGTTCAGTTTGCCTCGCTTTCGGGTAGTTACTTCAATGTGCGTACTATTTTTCTTGCTTCGATGAAGGTATCGTATCGTTATCCAACAAATTGAGCAAACAAAAAGGAGCGGATCACTTTGACATATCCACGTACATTCTCACATATCGGACTATCGGTCCCGAGTGTGGCGGAAGCAGTTACATTCTATGAGGACGTGATGGGCTGGTACACGATCATGCAACCGTCGGACGTCGTCGAGGACGACTCGCCGATCGGCGTCATGTGCACCGACGTGTTCGGTCCGGGCTGGGGCAGTTTCAAAATCGCCCACATGTCGACCGGTGACAAGATCGGCATCGAGCTGTTCGAGTTCCCGAATAATGAGAAACCGGAGGACAATTTCGAGTTCTGGAAGACGGGCATCTTCCACTACTGCGTCCAAGACCCGGACATCGAGGGACTCGTCGAGAAAATCGTCGCCCATGGCGGCAAACAACGGATGCCGATCCGGGAGTATTACCCGGGCGATAAGCCGTACCGGATGGTGTACTGTGAAGACCCGTTCGGTAACCTCGTCGAGATTTACTCACACTCTTATGAACTGACGTATTCGGAAGGAGCGTATTGATTATGAAGGCATGGTTACTCGATCAACCTGGACTCGAACATTTACACCTCGGGGAGACGGAGCGCCCGACACCGGGAGCAGGCGAACTGCTCATCAAAGTCGAAGCGGTCGCATTGAACCCGGTCGACTATAAAGTCGGCACGAACGGCAACCCGAACTGGTCGTACCCGCACATCCTCGGGGTCGACCTCGTCGGGGAAGTCGTCGAAGTCGGCTCGAGCCTCGCCAACATCATCACCGGTTCACGTGTCGCCGTCCATACGAGTCTCGGAAATAACGGCGGCTTCGCCGAGTATGCGGTCGTCGACGCGCGCGGCTGCGCCGTCGTTCCGCCTGACGTGAGCGATGAGGCGGCAGCGGCCATCCTCTGTGCCGGTATGACGGCGTATGAGGCGGTCATGCAGAAGTTGAACACGCGCGACAAAGAGACGATTCTCGTCCACGCCGGAGCAGGCGGGGTCGGCGGTTACGCGATCCAACTTGCGAAGAAACTTGGGCTTAAGGTGTTCACAACGGCGTCGCCTGACAATTTTGACTGGGTGAAAGCGCTCGGTGCCGATGTCGCCATCGACTATAACACGGAAGACGTGACGGAACGGATCATGGAAGAGACGGACGGCCGCGGTGTCGACCTCATCTTAAACACGGTCGGTCGTGACGTCGCGACAGCCGACCTCGACCGGCTCGCCTTCAGCGGACAGCTTGCCTACATCGCCGGTCCACCGGATACGTCGAACGTGAAAGGCTTTACGCTCTCGCCGTCCATCCATGAGGTCGCCCTCGGTGCGGCCCACGCGAGTGAGGATGAGCGCGCCATCCGCAACTTGGCATATATGGCTGAGGAATTGATGAAATTACTTGAGGCCGGCGAATTGAATGACCTCGTGACGGACGTCTTGCCGTTCGAACGGTTGAAAGATGGTTTGGAACAACTGCAAACACGAAAAGTACGCGGGAAATTGATTGTCCGGGTACGCGATTAATCATCGTGCCTCCTATCTATGGATAGGGGGCTATTTTTGGAGGGGATGACATGAATTTACGAACATCGTATCAACAGACGTCGCATCAGTTGAGCGGTCACGGCAGACGGAACGTCGGCGTCTTGCAACAGGCGTTCGCCGACGTTGATCCGAATCAGGCGAGCGACCATTACGGGACGGGCGAAGCGATTGAGCGGTTCGAGCAGAAACTGGCGCAAGAACTCGGCACGGAAGACGCCATCTTCTTCCCGAGCGGCACGATGGCGCAACAGATCGCGTTACGCATTTGGGCGGACGAGACGGAGAACCGACGCGTCGCCTATCATCCGCTCTGTCACCTGGAGATTCACGAACAGGACGGCTTAAAGGAACTGCATCACCTCGAGCCGATCTTGATTGGGGAGTCGGACCGGTTGATGATGTTTGAAGAAGTGCAGGCGCTACCGGATGTGGCGTGTCTGTTGATTGAGTTGCCGCAACGGGAGCTCGGGGGGTATCTGCCTTCGTTTGACGAGCTCGAACAAATCAGTCGACTTTGCCGTGAACGGGGGATTCGCCTCCATCTTGACGGGGCGCGTCTGTTCGAGACGTTACCGTATTATGAGAAGACGGCGGAGGAAGTGTGCGCGCTGTTCGATAGCGTCTACATCTCATTTTATAAAGGGATCGGCGGCATCGCCGGTGCCATCTTGGCCGGACCGAAACCGTTCTGTACCGAAGCGAGAGTTTGGAAACGGCGGTACGGCGGGGATTTGATTGGGCTGTACCCATACATCATCCCGGCCGACTATTACTATGAGCTGCGGAAAGACCGGATGGGGACATACTATGAACAAGCCAAAGCATTCGCACGCCGGTTCAATGCGCTCGACGGTGTCTGGACGACCCCGGACGTCCCGGTGACGAACATGTTTCATCTTCATTTTGAAGGGGAGTATGAGGCGGTCGCGGCATGGATTCAATCCGTTCACATTGAAACTGGGGTCGGAATCACAGGGTATCTCGTCCCACATGACGGCTATTGTTCGACCGAGATCAGTGTCGGGGATGCGGTTGGAGAGATTCACGAAGCGCAACTTGTGCGTCTATTTGAAAGTCTGGACAGAGAAATCTAACACAACAATAAGCACCGCGCCTAAACAGAAGGCTACGGTGCTTATTGTTATCTTGAGACGATTGTATCAAGCCGATCGAGCTGTGAGGCGAAACCTTCGACGGCGCCCATCTCGATGACTTTCTCGAGTGACTCGGCGTCCGTGAACTCGGAGCGACTGACGAGCAACGTCCCACCCGGAATGTCTAAAAATTCGTTCGTAATCGTCATGACCGGAAAGTCGGGATTGACGTGCCCGTCCGCGTCTGAGAACGCATCCGTATAGACGATTTTTCGATGTGGTTTAATCTCGAGGAACGTCGATTTCCCCCATGAATCCATGCCGTAATAATCGCCTTGCTCCTTGTCGACACACGTCATTTTGTAATGCCACGTCCCGCCCGGTTCGAATTCGAACGTGCGTACCTCGGTCTTCCATCCGGCCGGACCCCACCAGGATTCGAGATGGGTCGGACTCGAGAAGGCTTCGAACACGAGCTCGTGCGGTGCCCGGAAGCTACGTTCGACGACGAGCGTGTTGCCTTCCACGTGCGATTTGACAGCCCCCATTGAAATGTCCCCTTTCGTGAAAAAGCGTCTTGACCTCAATGTAGTCCTTATTCCCGGTTTTCGGACAAGTGCAACTTGTTCAGTCAAACAACAAATCGAGCACCGTCTCACCGATGGGGCGTTCCTTTCCTTCGTATGGGAACGAGTGGATATGGATGGCCGGATTGAAGTTCAGCTCGATGATGCCGTAGTCACCTTCACGCTCGAGCGATGGGATCATCATGTCGACGCCGCAAATCGTCGCGCCGACCGCCTTCGCGGCCGCGACCGCGATCTGTTTATACGAGTCGGCAATCCGGTCCGTATAGTCGATGCTATCGCCGCCGGTGCTAATGTTCGAGTTCTCGCGAAGAAAGACGCGCTCTCCGTCCGCGAGCACACTGTCTGGTGTCTTGCCTTGAGGGCGCAGGAACGCCACGACGATGTCATCGATCTCGATTTTCTCGAGCGGGGTCTTATATCCTTTTCCGCGGAGCGGGTCTTCGTTTTTCTTGGCGACGAGCTCACGGATTGTCGAGACGCCGTCCCCGTTCACGTTCGCCGGGACGCGGTGGAGAATGCCTGCGACTTCATCGCCGATGACGAGGAAACGATACTCTTTGCCCGGCAAGAACGTCTCGAGCAAGACGACGTCGTCGAACGTTTTGGCATGATGGAACGACTCGAGCGCCTCGTCGAGCGTCGTGCCGTCTTTGAAAATGTGGATGCCAATCCCGAAGTTCGTCGATTTCGGTTTTAAGACGATGGGGCGTCCCGCGAAAGTGGTCCACACCGAGCGCAAGTCGTCCTCGTCGCGCAACTCCACGCCGCTCGGGACATCGATGCCGTGTTCGGCGAGCACATGTTTCGTCACCGTCTTGTTCTCCATCATGAGCACCGACACGTAGTTGTCTTTCGACGTCTTCGTCGCCTGTTTGACGTATTCGGTCTGGTGGCCGTTCCGAACCCGGATAAACTGGTCGTCCCGGTCGATGACATCAACGGCATAGCCACGCTTCAAGGCCGCCTTCATCAAAATCTGTGTCGACAGCTCCATGTCGGTGTAGCCGTGCATCCGGAAGCGATTGGCGTAGGCATCTTGATAGAACCGTTCAGCTTGCCGGAGTGACCAGGCCGTGTAGCCTTCGGTTGTCATCACTTTCGTCAACCGTGCCGAATACGTCGTATCCACATGGTCGATTCGTTCCCGGACAGAGGCGAAGACGTCCTCGAACCCGAGGGCGTAGCGAGTGTTGAACGCTTCGATGTCATCTAACAGTTCGTTCGCATACGTGTGTAAGGCGATCGAGTCGCCATCCCGGTGCAACGTGAGCGTCGGGGACAGGCCTTCTTTGGCGACACGTTGTTGGTTGTGGAACGCCTCGGCTTGCCAGTTCGCGAAGTCCGTCTCGTCTTTTAACGCCAAGTAGAGCAGGAAGATGTGCAGGAACTTCAAGTCGTCGAGGGCGATACCCGTCTTCTCGAAGGGGTTCAAATCGATGTTGCGAATCTCGATATAGTCGATGCCGTTCGTTTCAAGTCGCTCTAAATCGTTCCCGCCCCGGGACGTCTTCAAGCGAATCGGCGAGTACAGCTCGTTCGGGTTGGCGATGTCGCCTTTCGTGATGAAGCGGCGGACACTGCTCGTGTAATCGGTGAGCGTCGTGTAGTCCGGATAGAGAGGTTCAACATTCGTATAACCACAGTCGCTATTCCGGTACGAGAGGGCCGTCGTATTGGAATACACGTCTTCGCTCAGTGCCTGCATCTGGCTGACGCAACGTTCTTCGTAACTCGTATGGACGGCGGGCGTCCCGCCTAATAGATAGACGATGAGCCAACGTGTCCGTAAATAGTTGCGGACGAGCTTCAAATAGAGCTCATTTTTGAAGCGGTCATACTGTTCAGGCGACCCTTCGTATAAAGCCGTGATCAAGTCGTCTGCGAACGAGAAGTTGAAATGGATGCCGGAGATGAGCTGTTTTTTCGCCCCGTATTTTTGAAGCAAATGCTCCCGGTAGCGTCCGGCCTCACCGCCCGAACTGCCGAAGTCGGCGAGCGGAATCACCCCGCCGTCCGGGAGGGCGCACGGCATCGACTGCGGCCAGAGGCGTTCGTCGCCGATATGCAGCGCCGTGATGTCATAGAGTGTCTCTAAAAAGTTGTGCGCCGCCTCGACGGTTGAAAACGCCGGCGTGATCAACTCAATCTGACTTTCGGAAAAGTCGGTCGTGATGTACGGATGCGTCGCCTTGTCGCCGAGGCTTTCCGGATGTTTCGTCAGTGCGAGCGTTCCGTCGGCGGTCACGCGGAGCATCTCACGTTCGATGGCGAACCGACCGCTCGTGAGCAATTGTTTCGATAGCTGTTCAAATCGCTTCTGCAAGGGAAGTCACTTCCTTTTTTGTTAGTCGGACATATAATGCGGAGACGAGCCCTTTGACGATGCTCGAGATGGCGATGCTCCACCAGATGGCGTCGATGCCGAGGTATGGTTCAAGGACGATGGCGAGCGGGATACGGGCGACGGTGAAGACGATCGAGATCGTCGCCGGGATTTTCGGCAGCCCGAGACCGGAGAAGTAGCCGTTTCCGATCATCTCGAGCGAGGCGAAGATGAGCGAGACACCGATGATGCGTAAATAACTGGCCCCGATCTCAATCGTCATCGAATCATCGACGAAGGCGCGAATGAGCACGTCTGGGAAGACGAGGAAGACGAGTGTGATCAGCCCGGTATAGAGCATGCCGAGACGCGTCGTCACACGGTATCCTTCGTGCACCCGGTCGATTTTCCGGGCTCCGATATTTTGGCCGGTATAGCTCGCGATGGCACCGTTCAATCCGCCGATCATCATGTAGGCGATCGACTCGATTTGGAGGCCGATGCGCTGGGCGGCAATCGCCTCGGTCCCGTATGAACCGATCATGCGGGCGAGAAAGATGCTGATGACGGTGAACAGGACGCGCTGCGTCGCCATCGGAAAACCGAGGCGGACAATCTCGGTGTAGTCGGCACGGACCGGTGTGACCGTCTCGTTCCAGTCAAATAGCGCCCGGGCCCGATGCCAAAAGAAGCCGAACATGACGGCGTTGGCGACGAGTGTCGCGAGACCGGCCCCGAGTACGCCCAGCCCGAACGGATAGATGAAGAGCGGTGACAGCATCATGTTGAGGATGACACCGGTCGCGTTGATTCGCATCGCCGTCGTCGTGTTGCCATAGGCACTGAACAGGCGGGCGAACAGCAAGTTGTAGAACGAGAACAAGAGCATCGGGGCGCTGACGAGCAAATAGTGATAGGCGAGGCGCTCAACGGGTGGTGCGTTCATATTCAAGAAGCCGATAAGCGTCGGTCCGAGTGAGACGAGCAGGAGGGCGGACAAAAGCCCGAGCCCGCCGTTCAGCCGTCTGCCGCTCCGTACATAACGTTGAATCAAATCATCGTCGCGCTTGCCGACGGCTTGTGACACTTTGATGCCGGCACCGACGACGATCAAAGACTGAACCGCCTGAGCGAGCATAATATAAAAACTGGCCGCGCCGATACTGGCGACGGCGTCGCTTCCAAGCGCACCGACCCAAAACATATCGACGAGACTGTACGTAAACTGTAAGAGCGAGCTGCCGACGAGCGGAAGGGCGAGCGCTAAGATGACGCGCTGCACGCTTCCGGTCGTCAAATCGACGGTTTTCACAAAACAAGACCCCTTCAACAAATTAGTATATAACCATTTAGTTATATATAAGCACGACGAGACGAGATTGGCAATCGTGACGTCCGACTCGACGAAAAATCGACACAAAAAAAGGAATTCGCTGTGAATTCCTTAACGATTATAAGCACGAATCCACGTCGTCATATAGACGAGGTTCGCGATGATGAGGGTGGCGACGAGCGCGAACACCGGATACGTCGGCCACGCTGTTTGAAATACCGGGTAGAAGAAGAACGTGAGCATGAAGAACGGGACCGAGATGTTGAACGAGACGTACGCCGCTTTCGTCGCTTTCGCTGTGATCAACGCCTCGCGTTCATCGACTTCGCTGAATTCGGTCATACGGACCGACCATTGACCGAAGCTCATCTGTTGATTTGGACGCGTCCGGAACGAATAGATCGTCCAGACGATAAAGAAGACGATCAACAAAACGAACGGCAAGAGGTTGAACTCTAGCTCGAACACGCCGGCTTCAAGGGCAGCCATCGACCGGGTGATCGTCGAGGCGAATGACGCCACGGTGAACGCCATCAAGACGTATAAGATGATACTCGAGATGGATTGAACGATGACACGTTTCATTTTGTTTCCTCCTCAATTGTAAAAATAGATTCGACCGGCTCCTCGAACACGCGGGCGATTTGCATCGCGAGCATGAGGGAGGGCGTGTAACTCCCTTTCTCGAGCGAGATGATCGTCTGTCTCGTCACGCCGACTTTGGTCGCAAGGTCGCCTTGCGTCAATTGATGCCGGGCCCGCAACTCTTTGACACGATTGGCTAATGGCATGGCGCCACCTCATTTCCTGTTTCTAACAACAGTGTAAAACAAACTTTACTTTATGTAAAGTGAACTTTACTTATTTAGTGGTGGTACAATAGAATCAAACGAGAAAGGGGAGAAACCGATGAAGGCGATTTTAGGGCAGCACCACGTCTCGGCGATGACAGGGGACGCGTGGAAGAACTTGCGATTTTACACGGAGGTTTTAGGCATGAGGCTCGTCAAAAAGACGGTCAATCAAGACGATCCGTCGATGTACCACTTGTTTTACGCGGATGAAATGGGGACGCCGGGGACCGACTTGACGTTCTTCGAACTGCCGTTTCTCGGACAGACGTATCGAGGAAGCAGCAGCATCTCGCGGACAGCGCTTCGGGTGCCGGCAGGGGCATTGCCGTACTGGCTGGAGCGGTTTGCCGAATTCGATGTCCTGCATGATCCGGTAGAGGAGGTACTCGGCCGACCGACGCTGGATTTCGAGGACGGGGAAGGACAGCGCCTCTGTCTCGTCGAGGGCGGGTCAGGGACACCATGGAAAAATGGACCGGTGCCGGAGGACATCGCCATCTTCGGGCTCGGCTTCAGTGAATGGACGGTGCGACGGATCGAGAAGACGGAACGGGTGTTGACGGACGTGCTCGGTTATCGCTTCGCGTCCGCATTCGAGCGAAACGGTCAGACGGTACGTGTCTTCGAGACAGGTGACGGGGGCGTGGCGACGGAGATTCATCTCGTCGATCGTCCCGATGTCCCGTCGGAGCGACCGGGTCGGGGCAGTGTCCATCACGTCGCCATTCGCGTCGAAGATGATTTGGAGATGGAGCGTTGGGTCGAGCGGCTCGATTCATTCAGCATTAGCCACTCGGGATTGATCGACCGCTACTATTTCAAGTCGATTTACTTCCGTGAACCGAGCGGGATTTTGGTCGAGCTCGCGACGGACGGGCCCGGCTTTGCGAGCGATGAGCCGGTCGAGACGCTCGGGGAGCGGTTGGCCTTGCCGCCATTTCTTGAGCCACGACGAGCGGAAATCGAGGCGAAATTGAAGCCGTTATAAGCAAATAGCCGACAGACTCGTTTAGTCCGTCGGCTTTTGTACGCCTAAAAGTAACGCCAGTTCGTTCGTCCGGTTGGCGACGAGGTCGGCGATCGTGTAACGGTCGAGCACGTGCAGGAAGGCGAGCATCGCCTCGTTCAACACGCTCCTCAAGTCACACGCGGGTGCGATGACACAGCGGCCTTCGCCGAAACACTCGACGAGCTCGAACGGTTCCATCGTCCGGACGACGTCGCCGACGTTGATGTCTTCCATCGGTCGGGCAAGTCGGAAACCGCCGCCGCGTCCGCGCACCGATTCGAGATACCCGTGCTTACCGAGCTCATAGACGACTTTCATGACGTGGTTCTTCGAGATTTGATATTGGTCCGCCACTTCTTGGATCGTCACGAGACGATGGGAGAACGTAGCGCTATACATGAGCGTTCGAAGTGCGTAGTCGCACGTTTGCGTGAGCCGCATGAAATCACCTCTTCATCCGTCCATTGTACAAGACATCCCGTAAAAGCGCGACGATGGAAGATGTGAAAAAAGCGTGGCGGATTCAAGTCGGAAATTCGAACTTGTGACTAAACAAGTATTCTATATATTGCTTTTAGAGTGACGTAACTCACATAATGGACGTGTACTTTCAAAAAGGGGGAAACACGTATGTTAGATCAACAAACGATGGATATCGTTAAAGCGACGGCGCCGGTCTTGAAAGACCAGGGTGTCGCCATCACGAGTCACTTTTATAAGCGCATGTTCGAAAATAACCCGGAAGTTCGTCACTTCTTCAACCATACGAACCAACAACGCGGCCGTCAGCCAGAGGCGCTCGCGAACGCCGTCTATGCGGCAGCTGTCCATATCGATCGGCTCGAAGCGATCTTGCCGGCCATCCAACCGGCGCTTCATAAACATAAAAGTTTGAACATCCGGCCGGAACATTATTCGATTGTCGGTGAGAACTTGCTCGGGGCGATTCAAGACGTGCTCGGTGAAGCGGCCACACCAGACATCATCGATGCGTGGGCGAAAGCATACGGTGTCATCGCCGACGTCTTCATCTCGCTCGAGAAACAGATGTATGACGATGCGCCATGGCTCGGCTTCAAGCCGTTCACAGTCGCTGAAGTGATCGAGGATACGCCGGAAGTAAAACGATTCCGTCTTGTCGCCAACGATGGTGTCGTCGGGACGGCCATCCCGGGTCAATACATCTCGGTCCAAGCCCGCATCGAAGGGGAAGATATTTTGCACCACCGTCAATACAGCGTCGTCGAGACGACAGCAGACGGCTACTGGATCGCGCCGAAAGCAGAAGGACTCGTCTCGAACTGGCTCCATGCTCAGACGGTCGGCACAGAGATCCCAGTGAGCGCGCCAGCTGGTGAATTCGTCCTCGAAGCGTCGGAGCGTCCGCTCACGCTCGTCGCCGGCGGCATCGGCATCACGCCGCTCTTCAACATGGCGAAGACAGCGCTCGGTGAAGGCCGTTCGGTCACACTATTGCATGCGGTCCGCAGCACGAACCTCCGTCCGCTCGGTGAAGAGCTCGACGAACTTGTGAACGACGGACTCGAGCTCATCACACACGTCGACGACGTATCAGGCTGCATGAGCGCGGCACAGCTTGAGGCACTCGATGTCGATGGACATGACGTCTACACGTGTGGCCCGACGGCAATGATGGAGACGGTCGTGCAAACGATCCCGCACGCCCGTTACGAGTTCTTCGGTCCATCGGCCGTACTCGCTAGAGCATAAGAAAAGACGACCGCTAAAACAGTCGTCACATTACCGCACACCGGTCATCGGTTTGCGGTTTTTATATGTCGTCAATACGTCAAGCTCGCTGCGACGATGATGCCGACGACGAGCGAGGCCGAGAAAAGGCTGAGGCCGACGGCGAGGTTGCCGTTCTCGACTTCTTTCTCCAAGTTCACGCCAGGCGTGAGCACGTACTCGAACGTCCAAAACGCGAGCACTTGGGCGAGGATCCCGACGATGCCCCAAATGAAGGCATCGAGCAAGTTGACGCTGTTCGCCCATACCGTGTAGATGACGATGGCGAGACCGAGCGCCTTGCCCCATAGTTTCAAGGCGACGGCGACGTTGCCGGCTTTGATCAGTTTTCGTTCTGAATACTTCGTCGTCAAGGCGAAGACGACGAGACCAATCAAGATGAGGGCAAACCCCGTACCGAGGTGGGCCAAAAAGCTCAAAATCGAATCGAGCGTGATGAACGTCATGAGTTATTCTCCTTTTGTGTGCCGATGGCTAAGTAGTAGGACTGGTTGTTCGTGATCATGCTGCCGGCCCGCGCGCCGAGCGCGGACGGGCGACCGTTCAAACAAAAACAACCGATCATATAATGCGTGTCGATCGTGCCATTCACCGTGTTCGTCTTCCGGACCGGCAACTCATCGAATCGTTGAAAGACGGCCGTCTCGTTCGCATACGTTTGAAGCGCTTCTTTATGGAACGGCGTGCCGTCCTTCTCGTACAAGATGACCGAGTCCCCTTCACGTCCGAAGGCGGGCTTTTGCACGTAGGCACTCTGATTTAAAAACGGGTCGGGCTCGAGGTAGGTCGGCAAAAAGTACGTGCGGATGATGGCACGTTCTGTCTCATCGAAGAACATCTCGTTTTCGTATAGCTCCCAAATGAACGCTTGCACGCCCTTAGACTGCATGAGGAACGCCGATAACGGATTGAGGAGCGAGACGTGTTTCGCCTCGTTCAGTTCGAGCAGGCGAACGCCGATCTGCGTCCCGTCCGGTGCCACGTCATCGACCAGATGCTCGACCGGGTACGTCTGCCGATACAAGACGTCGACCCGCTCACCGGAAGGCGTATACACCCCGTCACGTTCGATGAGAAGTTCGTGCAGGGCGACGAATTCGGACGGCAAATCGAGCGTCTCTTGAAGGAAACGCGTCGTCCATTTGTCCTCGATGTTGTCGTCATGGGCCGTGAAGACGATTTTCGGCGTCCCGGCTTTCGCGAGCCGCTGCCACGCGGCGATGATTGCTTTCCGGAGCTCGCTTCGAAGCAGCTCGGTCGCACCGGCGTTCGGGTCGTCGAGTCCAAATGCTGTCGTCACGTACCGGTTCACGTCGAACAGTTCTTTAATGAACGTCGGCGTGTCGGCATTGAATTCCATCAGCTTGAGCGCGCCGTCTTTCACGATCCAGTCGTAGCGGCCGATGATCGTCTCTTGCGGGAGCGCCTTGTCCCGAAGGAACGGCAGGCTCGCCTCCGGGTAACCGAGGAGACGGAGCGTCTCGTCCGGCAGCGTCCGCAGCAGCCGGTTCGCCTTGCGGAAAATCATGTCGACGTCACGTGTCGCCGTACGAATCCGCTCGACTTCCTCTTTTGAATAGACGAGACAGTCATAGAGCGCATACTCTTCCTCGTTCAAATCCGGCCAAAAGTAAGGGATTTGAGCGAACAAGGCGTCACGGTTCATCCGCCGAAGCCGCCTTTTGAGCCGCTGCCGAGACCCGAGTTAGAACTTGGGTTCGACCGGTTCGGCGTGATGCTGCTCGCGCCGCCGTTCGAGCGATAGTTTTGGTACGTCGACGAGTTTTTTAACGAACTCTTGGAATTGAACAGGCTGCCGAGTAAAAAGAAGCTGCCGAAGTGCGGGGAGCGCCGGTCGTCACAATAATACGACTCGGTCTCCGCATCCCATTCCCAATCGTCGCACTCGTAACCGGTCGGCTCTTCCGGGAGCGTCGCTTGTTCCGTCTCGTCCATCCCACAGGCGGCGAGGGAGGCGGTCAATACAGCGGCCGACAGACCGCTCAAAATTTTCTTGCTCGTCTTCATGTTGTTTCCTCCAATGTATAACCAGTCGGGGTGACATAGAGCACATAGGCGCCACGGTCTTCATCCGTTTCGGCCGAGTCACGTTCATATTCGTTGCCGCCGACATACACGTACTGGCTGCCGAGCATGGCGAGGGCGTCCAAGTGACGGTCGACATAATACGCTTCAAGGAGCGGGTTGTCGAACCGGTCGTCGAGCGTGCGAATTTCGACTTTGATGTCGTCGGTCTCTTTTTTGTCGACCGGGCCTTCCGTGTAGCGGTCGACGTAAATCAAAAAGTACTGCTCGCCTTCGAGCGCGGACGAACGTTGTTTATACGTCATGCCGTCCTTGACGAAAAACTCGCATTCACGCCGGGCGAGTACTTCATCGAGCCCGAGCGATGTATAATGGTAGAGCGGCTCAAACGACAGCTCATTTTTATAGAGTCGGTATTCTAAAACGATGGAATTCATAAGTCAGTCCTTTCTTTTTTCTATCTATACGGAACCGAGTCGAGACGGGTTTCGTAAACCAATTGAGTTGTTACTAGTATATCCGAGAAAGCGAGTGATTTCAGTGCATATCTTTTTTCGCGTTTGGCGCGGATTGTCCAAACTGTCTTTTTTGAACATCGTGCTCGCCTCGCTCGTCATCATCTTGACGGGTACGCTCGTCGGGTATTGGGTGGAGCCGGAGACGTTCCCGTCGCTGTTCGACTCGTTCTGGTGGACGATGACGACGCTCACGACGGTCGGCTACGGTGACTTTTTCCCGTCATCGGTCGCCGGGCGTTGGCTCGGGATTTTCCTGTTCTTATTCGGGATCGGGATTATCGGGGCGTTGATTGGAAAGCTCGTTGAAGTCGGTGCGACGTTTCAACGGTTAAAACGGGAGGGGAAACTCATGTATCGAGGAGAAGGGCATTACGTCTATATCGGGTGGTCGCCGAAGACGAAGAAGGCGATCGATGAAGTGCTCGGCTACGAGCCGACAGCGGACATCGTCTTGATTGACCAGTTGAAAGAAGAACCGTACGACCACGACCGTGTCCATTACGTCCAAGGGGACGCCTCGGACGAGACGGTGCTCATGCAGGCGAACATTCTCCATGCGCGCCGCGTCGCCATCTTCGCGGACGCACGAATCGCCGAGTCGTTGCTCGCCGACGGCAAGTCACTCCTCATCGCCTCGGCCGTCGAGGCGTTGTCGCAAGCGCAAGGCGTCGATTTGCATACGGTCGTCGAGGTGTGTGAAGAGCGGAACATCTCGAAGTTCAAACACGTCCGCATCGACGACTTCATCTTGGCGAACGACTCGGTGTCACTCCTCATGGCGAAAGCGACGCTCCAACCTGGGACGACGTCGATTTTTCGGCAGTTGCTCAGCAAACAGTCGGGTGGCAACATCCAGGCGATGGCGCCACGACCGGAATGGACGACGATTCGGACGGCAGCCGAGGAACTGCTCGGTCAAGGCGTCACGCTCATGGCCGTCAACGACCGGCTCGACTACGCGACCGTGCTCGACACACCGCTCGAAGCGAGCGACATGTTATACGTCGTCTGTCACGACGACACGTGGGAACGATTGAATGGACGAGGAGGAATGTAATGTATAACGGAACATTTATCCGCAAGATGACACGCATGCAAAACGTCCAACGTTGGGACGAGTACGCGCCGCACTACCACGACAATGCGGCGAGCCATAGTTTTCGCGTCGCGGTTTTCAGTTTGATTGCGGCCTACTATGAAGAACAAGCGGGACGTCCCGTCAAGTTGCTCGACGTCCTGGGCAAGGCGCTCTTCCATGATATGAACGAAGTGCAGACCGGGCCAATCATGCACCGGACGAAAAAAGAGCCGACGTTGAAAGAACATATCGAGCGGATGGAGCGGACGGCAAGCCTCGGTCTCGTCGACTTATTGTCGCAGTCGCTCCGTCCTGACTTCTACCGCTTCCTCGTCGAGGCGGAGGACGACTCGTTCGAAGGACGGATCGTCGACGGCATCGACTCGTTCGATGCGATGCTGTTCGTCCGGCGCGAGGTGGCGCACGGGTCTCCGCACTTCGTCGCGAAACTCGAAGAGATGAAGGCGGCGCTCCGGGAGCATCCGCTCGCTTCCGTCCGCTGGTTGTACGATCAAGTCGAGCAAGAGACAGAAGTGGCGACGTTCATCGAGAACGTCATGCGCATGGACAGCGTCCGGCGCTGGAAAGGCCGTTTCAACACGATTGACGACAACGACGCGATTCACGGTTTCCGGGCGGCGGCGCTCGGGATGTTCAGCGGACTGTTGGAGCAGAAGAAGTACGGTGTCGACGTCGATGTGGCGGAACTCGTCGCGCGCTTGCTTTGTCACGACCTCGTCGAAGGGGTGACCGGGGATGTACTCGGTCCGGTGAAACACGCGACGACGGAGACGGGACAGGCGTTCGAGGCGTACGAACGAGCCGAGAGCGAGGCGCTGTTGTCGCTCCTCCCTGACTACATGCAACCGGCGTTCCGGCGTTATATGGCCGATTCAAAGGATGACACGTATGAAGGCAAGCTCGTCGACATGATGGACAAGCTCGACGCCCTCATCAAGATGAACATGGAGCGAAAGATGAACGGGGCCGAGTATGAGGTCATTTATCGGGAACAGCTCCGAAAAGTGCAGATGCGCTATGAGAACCCGAGTATGATTTTCTTCTTGGCGTACATTTTGCACGACCTCGATTATGTGACGAGTTGACAAGGTCACGGACGAATCAGTCCGTGGCTTTTTTTATATCATTTATTGACATATATCATTCAACGATATATAGTGAGGTTAAGAAGTGTATCGTTGAATGATATAGGAGGTAGTCACATGCCACGTAATGACACGATTGAGCTCGGCGAGTTGACCGACAGCATGTTTTATATTTTGCTTGCCTTGACCGAGCCGAGACACGGCTACTTGATTATGCAGTTCGTCGAGGAGTTGACGGCGGGCCGGATGCAAATCGGGCCGGCTTCGATGTATACGATTATCAAGAAGCTCGTCGCTGCGGGGCTCATCCACCCGCTTGACGGAGACGGGAAGAAAAAGAGTTACTTGATCACAGATGCGGGGCGCGATTTGCTCCGCGATGATGTGAAGCGACGCCAAGCGATTGTCGAGGATGCACGGTTCATTTTAGAAGGGGAGGGACACGTATGAAACGGAAGTACATGTCGAGCTGGGGGCTCGCGTTTGCCGAAGAACGTGAGATGCGAAAGCTCGAACAGATGGCAGCTCGGGGCTGGCACTTAGAAAAGTTCGCACCACTCGGCTATTCATTGGTCGAAGGCGAACCGGTAGACGTCCAGTACAGCCTCGATTACCGGACGCGTCCGGACGAAGAGTATTTCGAGATGTTCGCGGCGAGCGGGTGGGAGCACGTGACCTCGACCGGGGACGAGATTCACATCTTCAAAGGCCGGCCGGATGCACGGCCGATCTACTCAGACCGTGAGACGATGATCGCGAAGTATGCGTCAGAAGAGCGCCAGATGGGACGGACGGCGCTCACGTTTCTCGTCGTGTGGATCGGCTTGCTCCTGTTGATGCAACTCGATTGGTCGAGCGTGATGGCGACGGCGCTCTTCGTGGTTTATCTGATCATCACAATCGGACTCATCTTCACCGGACTCCCGTACCTCGGTTTTCTAGTGAAGCGAAAACGGATGGAACATGACAGCTGACTAGGCGGATGGCACAAGCCATCCGTTTTTGTTTTGGTCGACTGAACTATTCACGAAAAAAATAGTTAGGCGTGAAGCACCGTTTTAGCACGAGCCTCTATTCAAAGAAAGTGAAATCGGGCATGATGATTGATGAAAGCGTTTGCATTAAACTTTTGAGGAGGAAAGCGAATGGGGAAACGACGGAAAGGGATTGCCTTGACGGCAGGGGTCACAGCGATTGCACTACTGGCTGGGCAACCGGTCGCACAAGCGGCGACACCGCAAAACGGCACGATGATGCAATACTTCGAATGGTACGTCCCGAACGATGGGTTGCATTGGAATCGGTTATCGAACGATTCACAACATTTGAAAGACATCGGGGTGACGACGGTATGGATCCCGCCCGCGTATAAAGGCACATCGCAAAACGATGTCGGCTACGGCGCGTACGACTTATATGACCTCGGCGAGTTCAATCAAAAAGGGACCGTCCGGACGAAGTACGGGACAAAAGCACAGCTCCAGTCGGCCATCACGAACTTGCGCGGAAAAGGCATCGGCGTGTACGGTGACGTCGTCATCAACCATAAAGGCGGCGCCGACTATACGGAGACCGTTCAAGCGATCGAGGTCAACCCGTCGAACCGAAATCAGGAGACGTCGGGCGAGTACGCGATATCGGCGTGGACCGGATTCAATTTCGCCGGGCGCAACAATACATACTCGCCGTTCAAATGGCGCTGGTATCACTTTGACGGCACCGATTGGGATCAATCGCGAAACTTGAGCCGAATCTACAAGTTCAAGAGCACGGGCAAGGCGTGGGACACGGACGTCTCGAACGAGAACGGCAATTACGACTATCTCATGTACGCCGACGTCGACTTCGACCATCCGGAAGTCAGACAAGAGATGAAGAACTGGGGCAAGTGGTACGCCGACTCGCTCGGACTCGACGGGTTCCGCTTGGATGCGGTCAAACACATTAGTCATTCGTATTTACGGGAATGGGTGACGAGCGTTCGGCAGACGACCGGAAAAGAGATGTTCACCGTCGCCGAGTATTGGAAGAACGACCTCGGCGCCATCAACGACTATTTGGCCAAGACCGGGTATACGCATTCCGTCTTCGATGTGCCGCTCCATTATAACTTCCAAGCAGCCGGTAACGGCGGTGGATTCTATGACATGCGCAACATCTTGAAAGGGACGGTCGTCGAGCAACATCCGACGCTCGCCGTGACGATCGTCGACAACCACGATTCGCAGCCGGGGCAATCGCTCGAATCGACGGTCGCCAACTGGTTCAAACCGCTCGCCTACGCGACGATCATGACGCGCGGACAAGGCTACCCGACACTCTTCTACGGTGACTACTACGGGACGAAAGGGACGACGAACCGGGAGATCCCGAACATGTCGGCGTCTCTGCAGCCGATCATGAAGGCACGGAAAGACTTCGCTTATGGCACGCAACACGACTATATCGACCATCACGACGTCATTGGCTGGACGCGCGAAGGAGTGGCCGACCGTGCCAAGTCAGGGCTCGCGACGATTCTATCGGACGGACCGGGCGGCTCGAAATGGATGTACGTCGGCCGTCAAAACGCCGGCGAAGTGTGGAAAGACATGACCGGCAACAATAGCCGCCTCGTCACGATCAACGCGGACGGCTGGGGCCAGTTCTTCGTCAACGGGGGATCGGTGTCGATCTATACACAACAATAAGAAAAACGAGTCGCGAGACTCGTTTTTTAGCGTTTCCATACCCATTCGTCGCTCTCGTACTTCAAGACGAGCTGACGGATTTCTTCTTGTTGCGCCTCGGTGAAGATCAACGGTTCGAACGTCAAATCGAACGCGTCGCGGAACCCGTCCGTGAACGCGGCGGCGACTTCGTCGAACGCGACCGACCGTCCGAGCGCCTCATTGAGCGAGACGGCCTTGGACCCGAAGCGGGCTTTCGCCTCGCGTTTCTCATCTGCTTCTAAATTAAAGCAGTCGAACAAGACGTCATCGTCCATTGATAACGGGATCGACCCGTGCTGCAGGACGGCGCCTTGATGACGCACTTGGGCGCTGCCGGCGATCTTCTTCCCGTCGACGGCGAGTTCATAGTAGGAAGCGGCGTCGAAACAGACGGCCGACTTCGGTTTCCGGAGCGCTTCGCGGTCGGCTTCCGTCATCGGCACGGAAAACTCGGCCGGGACGTCGAGCGCGCGATATCCGCGCCGTACGCCTTCGGTCAACAGGCGATAGCTCTCGATGACGTTCGTCGGGAGGGATGGCATCGTCTCCGGCAAGATGACGCTATACGTCAGCTCATCCGCATGGAGCACGGCACGGCCGCCGGTCAGGCGCCGGACGACCGGGATCTTGTTCTTCGTTAACGCGTCCCGGTCGAGGTCGCGCGTCGCCCGTTGAAAGCGGCCGACGCTGATGGCGTGCGGGGCCCACGAATAAAAGCGGAGCGTCGGTTTCAGTTCGCCTCGCGCGACGAACGTCGCGACCGCTTCATCGATGGCCATGTTTTCGGCCGGCGTGCGGCCTTCTGTCGTGATCAAATGCCACGTCGTTCCATTCATAAGCGTCTCTTCTTTCTGTTAATCGATTGGGAGCATCGTGTGGCGACGCGCCTTGTGGACTTGTTCGTCGGCGTGATACGACGAACGGACGAGCGGGCCGGCCTCACAGTGGGAGAAGCCTTTCGCGAGGGCGATCTCTTTCAATTCGGCGAACTCGTCCGGATGATAATACCGTTCGACGTCGAGGTGTTTCTTCGTCGGTTGCAAGTATTGGCCGAGCGTTAAAATGTCGACGTGGTGGGCCCGGAGATCATCCATCGCTTGAATCAACTCGTCTTTCGTCTCGCCGAGCCCGACCATGATCGACGATTTCGTCGGGATGTCCGGGTTCAGCTCTTTCGAGCGCTTCAAAAACTCGAGCGTGCGGTCGTATGTCGCTTTCGCCCGGACTCTCGGCGTCAAGCGGCGCACCGTCTCCAAGTTATGGTTCATGATGTCAGGACCGGCATCAATCAATGTTTGGAGCGCCGAGAAGTCGCCCATCATGTCAGACGGCAATACTTCGATTGACGTCTCCGGGTTCATCGCTCGGACGGCACGGACCGTCTCGGCGAACACGGTCGCCCCGTAATCGTTCAAGTCATCGCGCGCGACAGCCGTGATGACGACGTGTTTCAAGTTCATGAGGCGCACCGACTCGGCGACGCGCTTCGGTTCTTCCCAGTCGAGCTCGTTCGGCTTGCCGGTCGTGACGGCACAGAAACGGCACGCCCGCGTACAAATGCTCCCAAGAATCATGAACGTCGCCGTGCGGCGGACGGCCCAACACTCATGAATGTTCGGACATTTCGCTTCCTCACAGACGGTATGTAGGTTTTTCTCGCGCATCATGTTTTTCAGACCGGTGTACGTCTCGTTCGTGTTCAGTTTAATCTTTAACCATTCCGGCTTTCGTTTCAGTTCCCCTCGTACCAAGATGATTTCCCCCTTTTTTAAGTTAACCCCTAACGAAATGAGTTTACCAAAAAACGAGGAGGATTCGAACCACCGAAATTATTGGTTTTGCCAATACAGAGTAAGGTTGTTACAAAACAGGTTGTTTATTTCAAATTGGTTACGCTTTCATGAGAAGTGTTGTTTCCGGATTTTGGAGTTGCTATACTGACGTTGACCACCTGAATAAGGACCATATGTAACTGATACGATCAGGCATGGGGTGAACGAGCGTTGATGAGGCAACGCTTCTTCCTCCATGCCTTTTCGTTTGGGGGTCGGGGAAAACTTTCAAAAAGGAGTGGGGAACATGAACAAAGCATTGAACTGGACGGCGACACTCGGACTGACGACGGCACTCTTCGTCTCATCGGTCCCGATGGCGAACGCGGTCGTGGCGGAGGAGGCACCACCGCTCTCGGTCGAACAGCGGGTGACGAGCAAGCTTGACGCCATGACGCTCGAACAGAAACTCGGCCAAATGATCATGCCAGACTTCCGACTATGGAACGGGGCCAACCACACGACGCTCGCACCGGACGTGGCGCGCGTCATCGACCGGTTCGACCTCGGAGGTGTCATCTTGTTCGCGGAGAACGTGACCGAGACCGAACAGACGACGAAACTCGTCCACGACCTGCAAGAAGTCGTCAAGCAAGACGAGAGCAACGACATCCCGCTCTTCATCACGATCGACCAAGAGGGCGGCATCGTGACGCGGCTCGGTACCGGCACGAACCTGCCGGGCAACATGGCGCTCGGCGCGACGCGCAGCAGCCAGTATGCGTATGACGCGGGGAACATCATCGGCTCAGAGTTGAACGCGCTCGGGGTGAACGTCAACTTCGGACCTGTCCTCGACGTCAACAACAATCCGGCCAACCCGGTCATCGGCGTCCGCTCGTTCTCGAGCGATCCGGAACTCGTCGGTGAGCTCGGCTCGGCGATGACGCAAGGCATCCAAGACCAAGGGGTCGCCGCGACGGCGAAACATTTCCCGGGCCACGGGGATACGGCGGTCGATTCCCACTACGGGCTCCCGATCGTCGACAAGTCGCTTGAAGACTTGCGCGGCTTAGAGTTACTTCCGTTCAAACGGGCCATCACCGAAGGAATCGACATGATCATGACGGCGCACATCGGCATGCCGCAAATCGAGGACGAGGTCGTCGAATCGGCGCGCGGCACGTTCCCGCTCCCGGCGACACTTTCGGACGATGTCATCACCGGCGTGTTGCGTGAAGAGATGGGCTATAACGGTATCGTCATCACGGACGCCTTGAACATGCAGGCGATCTCGGACAACTTCACAGAAGCTGAAGCCGTCATCAAGACGTTCGAGGCGGGCGTCGATATCGCCCTCATGCCGACGATTTTGCGGACGAACGCGGACGTCACGAAACTCGAGAAAATCTTTGAACAAGTCATGGCAGCGGTCGAGAGCGGACGTCTTGATGAAGCGAAAATCGATGCGGCCGTCGAGCGCATCTTGACGCTCAAAGCCGAACGCGGTATTTGGGAAGAGTCGGTCGACATGACGACGCTCGAGGCGAAACTCGCCGAGGCGAACGCGGTCGTCGGCAGTGCCGAGCATAAAGCGAAAGAACGTGAGATCGCGGAAGCAGCTGTCACGCTCGTGAAAAATGACGACAAGACGCTCCCGTTCAAGCCGAAAAAAGGGGACACGGTCCTCGTCATCTCGCCGGCAAAAGATCAGACGGACAGCATGGTGAAGGCGATCAAGTCACTCGAGAAAAACGCGGGCAACATGAAAGACGTCGTCGTCACGACGGCGAACTATACGGCGTCGACACCGCGCCTAGCCAGCAACCCGGGCTTGAAAGCAAAAGTCGAGGCGGCTGACTACATCATCGTCGGCTCGAACGTCAACAACAGCGCGAAGCTTGGACCGAATGCAGCGGACAATTACGTGCCGGCGGAAGTGTTCCGTTACGCGAACGAGACCGGGAAGAAATCGGTGCTCTTGAGCCTCCGGAACCCGTATGACGTCGCCGTGCAACCTGACGCACCGGCCCAGCTCCTCATTTACGGTTTCAAAGGCGATCCGAACGGACCGGACTCAGAGGCGGGCAACTTGAAATCGGCCGGACCGAACTTACCGGCCGGCATCCGTGCCATCTTCGGTGAAGTGAAACCGGGCGGCAAGCTCCCGGTCGACGTACCGAAGTTCGAGAACGGCACGTTCCAAAACGAACTTCATCTCGAGTTCGGAGACGGCTTTAAAAACTGGAACAAATAAAAAGACAGCGAGCGCCCATGTGGGTGCTCGCTGTTTTCGGTCGTCCATCGATTACGCCTCAAAATACGCGACGACGAGGAGGCCAGGGCCGGTATGCGCCCCGATCGCCGAACCGACGATTGTCTTCGTCACGTGACGCGGTGTGACGTGTTCACGAAGCATCGATTCGAACTGGTCCGCCTTTTCGGGATCGTCCCCGTGGCCGATAAAGACGTCCCCGTCTTCGACGATCGGTTTCGATTCGGTCATCCATTCCGTGATGCGGCGCAACACTTTCTTATGGCCGCGAATCTTCTCGATCGGGACGAGTTTCCCGTCTTCGACCGTGAGGAGCGGGAGGATGGTGAGCAAGTCACCGATGAACGCGCTCGCTTTCGAGACGCGACCACCGCGCATCAAATATTCGAGCGATTCGACCGTGAACAAGTGACGAATCTTGCCGACGAGCGTCGACGCATAGGAGACGGTCTCTTCGTATGTATGCTCTTGCCCGTACTCAGCGACCGTCTTGACGAACAGGCCTTGCCCGACCGAGGCGGCACGCGTATCGAGAATATGGAACGTGCCGTCCGGGTATTCTTCTCTTAACGCGTTGCCGACCATGACGGCCGTCTGGTACGTGCCCGACAGTTCACCCGAGAAGGCGAGATACAGGAACGGGATCTCCGACTCGAGATGTTGCCGGAAGCAATGCTCGAGGCGCGCGGCCTCGATTTGGAACGTCTTCGGCGTCTTGCCGTCACGCATCGCGGCGTACACGTCTTTCGGTTGGATCGTCTCGCCGTCTAAAAATTCTTCATTGTCGATGATGACTCCGAGCGGTAATAGTTCTAGGCCATATTCGACGATTTGGTCTTGGGTCAAATCGGCGCCGGTGTCTGTGATGATTTTAAACATGCGTTCACTCCTCTGTTAGTTGGTGTTCGATGTCGCGAATCGGTTCATTTCGTTTCCACATACGGTCGAGTTGAGCGGCGAGCGTGTCTTGTTCCGCTGCGTCGAGCGTCCCTGATTGAAGTTCGCTGACGCTGCCGAGCACGTCGTACGCCCGTTTCAACACGTCGTGGACGGTGAGCGGGATGTCGAGCAGTTCCTCGAGCGAAGCCATCGTCTCAGGCACGATCGCTGGATACGTGTGTCGCGTCGGTTCGCCTTGAATCGCGGCGTCATAAAAGTCGCGGATGAGGGCGGCGCGTTCGCTCCCGCTCTTACGGACGCTCAAATAGATTTGAACGGCGACGCCGCCGCGGACGCGGCGTTGCGAGATGCCGGCGAACTTTTTGCCGTCGATCGACAAGTCGAAGCTGCCGGGGCAATAGGAGCCGACAATCTCACCGGCGACGATCGCATCGGTCACATCACGGAACATGTGCTGGATGAGCGACGTCATCGCTTCGTAGCCGCTGTCGATTTGAATCCCGTCATTCTCGGGTAGAATAAGAGATAAGTTCAATACATCTTCGTCAAGGACGACAGCAAGTCCTCCCGAATTTCGAACGACGGGGCGATAGCCGCGTTCGTGCAACAGACGAATCCCGTCTTTCAAGTGGGGAAGGCGCGCGTCTTGAATCCCGAGCACGACCGTGTTCAAATGGACCCAGGCACGGAGTACCGCACCTTGGATTTTCGTCGAGGCGCAAAGCGTGTCGTCGGTCGCGAACGATTGCTCGGCTTGGAACATCGGACCGAGCGACGACTGGTCGATGAGGCGATACGTCGGTTGGCGTAAAAGTGGATGGATCATATACATAATTCCTTTTCAAAAGATAGTTTCCTCTTCATTATAGCATGGAGGGAACGACTCGCTGGAAGTCGAAATACATATTATTGAAACGTAGGGGGCAACGTCATGTACACGTCACGAGGTCAATTATCCGGGTCGAAAGTGTTCAAAGACCCGGTTCATCGCTATATTTACGTCTATGATCATCTCATCTGGGAGTTGATCAACACGAAAGAGTTTCAACGGTTGCGTCGCATCAAACAGCTCGGCACGTCGTTTTTGACGTTCCATGGGGCTGAGCACACCCGATTCCATCATTCGCTCGGTGTATATGAGATCGCGCGCCAACTCATCGACCAATTCCACGAATACCCGGAGTGGGACGATCGGAACCGGGAGCTGTTGCTCGCGGCGGCGCTCCTGCACGACGTCGGTCACGGCCCGTTCTCGCACGCGTTCGAGCACGTCTTCTCCGTGCGCCACGAAGTATGGACCGAACGCATCATCTTAGGCGATACGGAAGTGAACAAAGTGTTATCTGAGATGGGGGTCGGTTTCCCGGAAGAAGTGGCGGCCATCATCAACAAGACACATCCGAACCGGTTGCTCGTCAACATGCTCAGCTCTCAGCTCGACGTCGACCGGATGGACTATTTGCTCCGCGACGCCCATTTCGCCGGCGTCAGTTACGGCAAGTTCGACTTGGAACGGATGCTTCGCGTCCTTCGCCCGGATGAGGATCAAGTCGTCGTCAAGCAGTCGGGGATGCATACGATCGAGGACTACATCATGCGCCGCTATCAGATGTACTGGCAAGTCTATTTGCACCCGGCGACACGGTCGAGCGACTTGCTCTTAAAAGCGGTCCTCGAGCGGGCGCAAGAACTGTATGAGTCGGGTTACACGTTCAACATGGAACCACGCCATTTCCTCCCGATCTTCAACCGCGAAGACATGACGCTCGCCCATTACTTGAAGCTCGACGAGACGGTCGTCTACTTCTATTTCCAAGAGTGGATGGAAGAAGACGACGCGATTTTAGCGGATCTCGCGAGCCGTTTCGTCAATCGTCGCCTGTTGAAGTATAAGAACTTCCCGGAAGCGAGCCGGGTCCGTTACATGGACCGTCTTAGACAGACGATGGAAACGATCGGCTTGCCGACGCGCTATTACTTGCTCGAAGACCAATTGAGCCAACTGCCGTACGATTTATATAAAGGACATGGCAACTATGAAGGGATTCTCCTGCAGATGAACGACGGCGAGCGCCGTGAAATCTCGGAAGTATCGATGCTCGTCCAATCGATTCTTAATTCGCGTCAGTCGGACGAGAAGATTTATTATCCGGAGGACGTGCTCCTCAACTTGAAAGACCATGCTTCGGAGAAATCGTGGATGCTGTCAACGTTACGGGGGGACTGAGACCGGAAAAGGAAGTGACACGATGGGGATCGCGACATTAATCGGAGGAATCGGGATTTTCCTGCTCGGCATGATGTTGTTGACGGACACGTTGAAAAGCCTCGCCGGGGAGCGGCTCCGGCGCCGGCTCAACCAGTTCGCGGAAGGGCCGGTCGCGGGCGCCATGCTCGGGGCGACGATGACGACGTTGTTTCAATCATCGACCGTGACGACGCTCATGACGATCGGCTTCGTCAGCGCCGGACTGTTGACGTTTGTGCAGGCGCTGACGCTCGTCATCGGGGCCAACGCGGGCAGTGCGACGACCGGGTGGATCGTGGCGCTCCTCGGTTATAACTTGGATATCCGTCAATTGTTTTTACCGCTCATCGGGGTCGGGATGGCCCTACGGCTCATCGACCGCCGCGTCAAACGGATCGGCATGCTGTTCGTCGGGATCGGTCTCATCTTCGTCGGCATCGGCACGCTGCAAGAAGCGATGCGTGACGTCGTGACGTTCTCCCTCAATGAGTGGAACGCCGAGACACCGCTCCATCAACTCGCGCTCCTCGGAACGGGGCTCTTCATGACGGCGGTCCTGCAGTCATCGACGATCGGACTCGTCTTGACGATGACGGCGCTCGCGACCGATACGGTGTCGCTCACGCAAGCGTGCCTGCTCGTTCTCGGCCAGAGCGCAGGGACGAGCCTCGTCGTCGCCATCGGTTCAATCGGAGGGTGGAAATCGGCAAGACGGATCGTGCTCGCCCACGTCCTCATCCACGGGTCGATATTAGTGATCGGATGGTTGACGTTCCCGCTGCTGTTCGGGGTCGTCAACGGGATTGCCGACCGCCTGAATTGGAACGAACTGTTGCGGCTCGCCTTGTTTCACACCTCGTTCCACTTGCTCGGTGTGTTGACGTTCTTACCGTTCCACGAGGCGTTCAGCCGCCGCTTGTTGACGTGGATCCCGAGCCGGGCCGAGAAGTTGACCCGGTTCTTGGACCCGAACATGTCGCGCATCCCGGCCGTCGCTCTCGAGGCGGCAAGGCGCTCTTTGATTGAAATCGAGCGTTATCTCGGCAACGAGACGCGCTTGTTGCTTGAAGAAGGGCGAAAGCGCGAAGACGAATTGCAACTCGTCGAAAAGACGCTCGGGGACGTCCGTGTGTTTTTAAGCACGATTCAACTGGAAGAGGCGAAAGGACGCAACGATTACGGGCAACACATATCGCTGCTCCATACGATCGACCACCTCGAGCGTTGGCTCTTCGTCATGCGTGAAGTCGAGCCGGATGATGTATTACGGGACACCGACTTTTTGGTCGCCCGTCAGCTCGTCTTGCATGAGCTCGAACTCGTCGACGGCCTGAATCATCACACCCCGCCGGAGGAGTCGAGCCGATGGAAAAGTGCCTCGAAACAACTGGCCGAGTACCGGAAAGCGCATCGGGCCGAGTTGCTCGAAGAGGCCGCGACGAATCAGCTCGAGATGGAGTCGTCGATTCGAAAAGTACAGGCGCTTCTCTGGCTCGACCGGATCGGCTATCACATCTGGCGGGCGACGCGGCATTTGATTAAGCCGACCGTGTCGAGTGAACGGTTCGAAGTGAACTTAGAGGACTAAAAAACACCCGGTCGTCGTGTGACGATCGGGTGCTCGTGTTACTTCTTGTCCGCGTGCATGACGCCGGCTTGGCCGTAATGCGTCGCGTCCATCTCTTCGATGAAGACGGTGATGTTTTCTTTCGGTGCGTTCGTCGTCTCAGAGACGGCGTCCGTCACTTTCTCGATCAAGGCACGTTTCTGTTCGACCGTGCGACCGGGCAACATTTTCACGGTGACGTATGGCATACTGATTCCTCCTTTTCCTCGTTCTCTTTTATTTTAGAGAATCCGGGAGCCCGAAGAAAGCAGAAAATCAATGGAATGCCGCTTCGATGATTTTTGGCTCACTCGACTTGGACAAGTTTTTATGGATGACTCGTTCCGGTTTCGTCCGCAACTCGTCACGGAACGAGTTGGCGAGCTCGGCCTCACCGATGACGACGAGCCCTTCCCAGTCGTGCGCGCCTTTCATCTGTTCGACCGTCTGGGCGAGGTCCCGGTAGAAGCGATTCAAGTTCTCGGCGAGGCGACGATCGAACTTGTCGACTTGCGAGCTGCTTGAAGCCATCCGGTCACCCGACGCTGTCCCTTCGAATCGGACCCATTCTTCGGTCTCAGGGTCGAACACGAACGAGAAAGCGGCGTCGATATGGCCGAGTGATGTATCGAGGACGGTCACGTGGTCGAGGTTCGTCAAGATGACACCGGTCGCCGGGTACTTCGCTTGTAGCGCTTCGAGCGGCTCGAGTACCGGTTTCGTCTCCCAATGGAACGCCGTCTCGACGTCGTGCTGCAAATAGTACGTCTCGAACAAGTCGTTCTCTTCAGAGGCGAAAATGACGAGGCTCCGGGCGAGGTCGTTCCGATGTTTGCCTAGCTCGTCTTCGACTTTTTTGCGCATCTTTTTGAAGCTCTTTTGCTGTGCTTCGTTTCCTGACGCTTCCAAGTATTCACCGATCCGCTTCAATCCATTTTTCAAATGAATGTTCCAGTCGCCTTGTTGGTTCGGTCCCGTGTTCAAATAGACCGACAAGACGCACTTGTCTTTACACTCAACGTTTCGTAATCGCTTCAAATCACTCGCTAATCCCATATCCATTCCTCCTTAAGTCAACGTTCTCTTAACCTGTTACCTACTTGGACGGTGCTCAAACACGGAAGACGATGGGAAATCGTGAAAATTCAGGTGCGAAACGTCTAGAAACGGGGTAAGTAAAAAGACAGACTAGACGTAGGAGGAACGACATATGAAATGGAAGGGCAGACAGGCCAGCCGGAACGTGGAGGATCGACGGGGACAACGTGTCGGTGGGAGAGGCATCGCGGGCATCGGGGGTGGTTTCGGTCTCATCTTGGTCATCGTCTTCACGCTCTTGAACGGCGGGAATCCGGCCGACATCGTCAACAACATCGGGTTGAATGAACCGCAATCCTCGGAAACGTATCAAGGCTCGGCCCGGGAAGAAGAGATGGCCGACTTCGTATCGGTCGTGTTACGGGACACCGAGGAAGTGTGGACCGACATCTTCGCCGAGAACGGGCTCACGTATCGGGAACCGACGCTCGTCTTGTTCTCCGGACAAGTCGAATCCGCGTGCGGGATCGCCGGTTCCGCCGTCGGACCGTTCTATTGCCCGGGCGACCAGAAGCTATACATCGATTTAAGTTTCTACGATGAACTGAGCCAGCGCTTCAACGCGCCAGGGGACTTCGCGATGGCGTACGTCGTCGCCCATGAGGTCGGGCATCACGTTCAGACGCTTCTCGGGACGACGAACGAGATCATGCCGCTCCGAAATCAGATGAGCGAGGCGGAGTTCAATAAATACTTGGTCCGGTTCGAGCTTCAGGCCGATTATTATGCCGGGGTTTGGGCCCACCATGCCCAAGGGATGGGCTATCTCGAAGCGGGCGACTTTGAAGAAGCGATGAACGCCGCTCACCAGATCGGCGACGACACGCTTCAAAAACAAGCACGCGGTTACGTCACGCCGGACTCGTTCACGCACGGGACGTCCGAGCAGCGGAAACGTTGGTTCGAAAAAGGATTCCAAAACGGGACGATTCAAGGCGGGGACACGTTTAACACGAAAAATTTATGAGCAAAAGGTCGAGCGGATGCTCGGCCTTTTTGATTGCTGTTGGCTTGTGTCGAAAGAATCCGCTATCATTAGAACAAGACACCAGTAGCAGGAAGGGGATGACCGGATGGAATCCTTACTAAAAAAAATCGAACTCGCCTTGAGCGAGATGACGTCCGTCGAGAAAAAAATCGCGGACTATATTTTGACGCACTCGACACTCGTCCCGAACATGACGACGAAAGAGCTCGCGTTAAAGACCGATGTGTCCGAGGCGAGCATCGTCCGTTTCGCTCGCGTCGTCGGCATCGACAGTTTCAAGGCGTTCAAACTTGCGCTCGTAAAAGACTTGGCCATCACCGAGACGACGTTGACCGACTTCAACGTGCTCCAACAGAAAGATACCCCTTACGACTCGTTCCAAAAAGTCATCCACGTCAACAAGATGGCCGTCGAGGCGTGTGCGGAGGCGATGGACAAGCGCGAGCTCGAACATGCGATTGACACGTTCGCCCGCGCCAACCGCGTCGTTTTTTACGGCGTCGGCGGCTCGTCGACGGCGGCGTATGACGCCCAATACAAGTTCACGAAACTTGGTTATGCGGCGCAGACGTCGCAAGATTTTCATTATATGTTATCACTCATCCCGCACCTCGGGTCGACCGATGTCTTCGTCGCGATCAGCACGTCGGGACGGACGAAAGACGTCCTCGAACTTGTCCGCTTCGCGAAAAAGCAAGGCGTTCCTGTCGTTGCCATCACCGACCTCGACAAGTCCCCGCTTTACCGCGAAGCCGACGTCCGGCTCTGTACACCGAACGTCGAACGCGACTTTAGAATCGCGAGCATCGCCTCACGCATGACGCAACTGACGATCATCGACACGCTCTACATGGGTCTGCTTCACCGTAAAGGGGAAGGACTCATCGATAAGTACGCCGAGGCGCGCGACGAGATGGTGAAGCTGCGGCGATGAAGATTCGGTCGTATACCGGATCAGACAAAGACCGGCTCGAGTCGTTCCTTCGTCGTCAAGTCACATTCGCCGCTATGAACGGCCAGACGATCGATGCGTTTTGTGTGGAGAACGTGGCGGACTTCGAGGCGGGCGGGACGGTCAGTCTGTTGATGGAAACGGATGATGACGTGGTTGCCATCGCCGACTTGTTGAGAAGGCATCCGACCGATGGCTCGCTTTGGCTCGGCTTGTTCGTCGTCGATGAACGATTCCACGGCAACGGAATCGCACAAACGCTTTACGAACAGCTCGAACAAGAACAGATGCTTCCCCATCATTCGGTATTCCGGCTCGGCGTCCTTCCACATAACGAGCGGGCATATCGCTTTTGGCGAAGGCAAGGCTACACTTATGAGAAAGAGTCTGTGACGGCGCGGGGCGACCGTGTCCACGTCCTCATTAAGACGATTGATCCGTAAACTCGACGCGAAAGCAGTCGGGTTTTTCATTTAGAAGAATTTGTGATGAAATTTTAATTCCTAATATTTTTAAATAAGTTTGACTTTAAATTTCAGATTAGTACAATAAAAGCATAGAGAAGAAAGGATGGTGGCGATGCTACATAAATTAGCTACGGAACGACGAAATGAACGGACGATGAACCTTGACGAGATGTCGGTCGAGGCACTATTGACCGTGATGAATGAGGAAGACGAGCGTGTGCCGCACGTCATCAAACAAGAAGTACGAGTCATCGCCCAAGTGGCGGAACGGGCCATCGCCTCGTTCAAACAAGGCGGGCGCTTGATTTATCTCGGTGCCGGGACGAGCGGACGACTCGGTATTTTAGATGCGGCGGAATGTGTGCCGACGTTCGGGGTGTCACCGGACATGGTCGTCGGACTGATTGCCGGGGGCGAACGCGCGCTCATCAAAGCTGTCGAAGGGGCAGAGGATAGCAAGGAGCTGGCGGTCAATGATTTGAAAGCGCTTCACTTGGATGAACGCGATACGGTCGTCGGTATCGCCGCGAGCGGACGGACGCCGTACGTCATCGGCGGGCTCGACTACGCCCGTGAAGTCGGGGCGACGACGGCCGCGTTATCGTGCAACAAAGGCTCGAAAATCAGCGAGCACGCCGAGTTTAAAATCGAGGTCGAGACGGGTCCGGAAGTGTTGACCGGTTCGACGCGTTTGAAAGCCGGGACGGCCCAAAAGCTTGTCCTCAACATGATCTCGACAGCGTCGATGATCGGCATCGGCAAAGTGTATCAAAACTTGATGGTCGACGTGCAACCGACGAACGAAAAGCTCGAAGTACGGGCCAAACGGATGATTGCGGAAGCGACAGGGGTCGATGAGCAGACGGCCGCGCGTTATTTCGATTCATCGAACGGGCACGTCAAGACGGCGATCGTCATGATTTTAGCCGACGTTTCCTATGCGGAAGCGGTCGAGCGATTACAGCGTGCGAACGGATTCGTCCGTGAGGCGCTCTAAGGGGGATTACGAGATGAAGAAAGAAGAGGTGTTGGCGCGAGCCATACTCGAGCAAGTCGGGGGGAAAGATAACATCCGTCAACTCGCGCACTGCATGACGCGTGTGCGCTTGGCGCTAAAAGATCCGACGAAAGCGAACATCGAGGGATTGAAAAAAATCGACGGCGTCATGGGGGTCATCGATGATGAGACGCTCCAAATCGTCGTCGGTCCGGGGACGGTCAATCGCGTCGCTGACCACTTGAGTCGGGAGACGGGGCTCGCCATCGGGGAAGAAGCGGTCGATGCGAACTTGACGCCGGACGAACGGGCGGCGATCGAACGCCAAAAAGTGAAAGACAAACAGAAGTCACCGTTCAAACGTTTCTTACGTCGCTTAGGGAATATCTTCATTCCGCTCATCCCGGGACTTGTCGCTTCAGGAATTATTAACGGGACAGCAAACTTCGCGAAAAACGCCGGCGTCGACCCGACCGAGACGTGGATGCAAATCCTGCTCCTGCTCGGAAGCACGGTGTTCGCCTACCTAGCGATTCTCGTCGGATGGAACACGGCAAAAGAGTTCGGCGGGACACCGGTACTCGGCGCCATCGCCGGGGGGATTCTCTTCAACCCGATGCTCGCCGACATCACCATTTATGGGGAACCGCTCGTCGTCGGACGGGGTGGACTGTTCGGGGTCATCTTTGCGGCTTGGCTCATGACGTACATCGAGAAACACGTCCGCCGGTTCATGCCGACAGCAGTCGACATCATCTTTACGCCGCTCCTTACCGTCCTCGTCGTCGGTTTCACGGCGCTCTATGCGGTCATGCCGGTCGCGGGCGTCTTGTCGGACGGGATCATGCGTGGACTGAACGCCGTGCTTGAAGTCGGCGGACCGGTCGCTGGGGCTGTTCTCGCCGGATTCTTCCTGCCGCTCGTCATGGTCGGGCTGCATCACGGTTTGACACCGATTCACTTGGAGCTCCTGAACACGGTCGGGAATACGGCGCTCTTGCCAATCCTCGCCATGGCTGGTGCCGGTCAAGTCGGTGCCGCCATCGCGATTTTCGTGAAGACGCGCAACCAACGTCTCCGTAACATCATTAAAGGGGCCATCCCGGTCGGATTCCTCGGAATCGGCGAGCCGCTCCTGTACGGGGTCACGCTCCCGCTCGGTCGTCCGTTCTTGACAGCATGTATGGGCGCTGCGGTCGGTGGTGCGTTCCAGGCGACGATGAAGACGGCCGCGCTCGGAATCGGTGTGTCAGGGCTCTCGCTCACGCCGCTCATCGACAACGGCATGTACTTGACGTATATTGGAGGTCTCGTCATTTCGTATACGGCAGGCTTCATCTTCACGTATTTGTTCGGTTTCAAAGAAGAGATGGCAGACGGAATTTGACAATCGAGGTGGCTCTTTGGAGTCACCTTTTTGTTTAGGAGGAGTTAACAATGAAAGGATTATCCGTTTATTTGAGCGAACCGCTCACCCCTCAGTTCGAGGAGTGGATCGGCCGCATGCGTGCGCTCGGATTCACGTCACTATTCACGTCGCTGCATATCCCGGAAGACGACTCGTCCGTCTATACGGAGCGGCTCAAACACCTCGGCGCAATGGCCAAGCGGCATGGGCTGGAGCTGTTCGCCGACATCGCCCCGACGTCACTCGAAGCACTCGGGAAGACGTGGGACGACGCGCACACGCTCGTCGAATGGGGCGTGACCGGTCTCCGCGTCGATTACGGCGTGACGCCAAAACAAGTCGCTGATTTATCGAAACGGATGACGGTCGCGTTGAACGCGAGTACGTTGACCGCTGGAGAGCTGGAGGCGATGAAACGAGAAGGGCTTGTCGTCGCTCACGTCGAGGCGTGGCATAACTTTTATCCGCGCCCGGAGACCGGGCTCGACCGGACGTGGTTCGATGAAAAGAATGCGTGGCTGAAACGCCAAGGCATCCGTGTCCAAGCGTTCATCCCGGGAGACGGGACGCTTCGTGGCCCGATATATGAGCGCTTGCCGACGCTTGAAGACCATCGGCACTTGTCCCCGTTCGCTTGCTTCCTCGATCTCGCCTCGACCGTCGATCGCATCTTGGTCGGGGATCCGGGACTTTCGGAAGCGACCGAGTCCCAATTCGCTGCCTATACGGATGGAGTGGTCGTCCTTTACGCCAAAGCGGACGTAGCGCTCGATCTCGTATCGGAAGACGTGCACACGAACCGCTTGGACCCGGCGCGTGACGTCGTGCGCTCCGTCGAATCCCGGGCTTATGGCCGTCCGGGACATCGGATGCTCACTCCAAGGAATAGTACGGCCAGACCGCTTGGCACGATTACGATTGACAACGTCGATTACGGGCGCTATGCTGGCGAGATGCAAGTGACGAAGGCGGATCTTCCAGCCGACGCACGAGTGAACGTCATCGGGCGCGTCATCGAGCGGGACCGTTCGCTCGTCCAAGCAATCGGACCAGGGACGAGATTTCGAATCGAGTGGAGTTGACGTTCGTGATTGCCACGCTCCCTTGTCATTGTGTACAGTAGAGAGGGAGGGACGCAACTTATGAAAGACATCAACTTCAATATCATCGCTGATGATTCGACGGACGGCCACGGTGGTTACGGCGTCGGCTCGCTCAGTTTGAACAATATGTCGCCGGTCATCATCGACGTTGAGGCGGGCACGGCCGTCATCGACATGGGTGCGATGCATGCCAAGTCGGCGATTGAGAAACGCATCAAATTCTTGACCGACCCGGAAGCGGTGCCGAACGGCAAGCCGTATTGGATCGTCTGGGTGACCGTTGGACGCAAGCCGGAAGGGTTTTACTACGGAGGCGTCGCGGCCTGTGACTTGTCCGTCGACGTTGAGGCGCGACGCGGCTATAAACTGTTGCCATATCACGTCAACCAAATGGACAAATCGCTCAAAGGACGCATCTTGATCGACATGATGGATGCGCCGTCCCGGGACGTTTTGGCTCGCTTCTTACAAGCACACCGTCCCGAAATTTGGGAACAGTCGACCGAGTTGCGTGAAGAGCTTGCGCGCTTGGCTGCCGAGTGAAAAGATTGGACCGGTTTCGGTCTCCAATCTTTTTTGTTTTGCTTAGCTACAAAATGGGAAAACAGAGCTGTTATGATTTTGTGATTATAGCGTAATTGTATGAAAATTCAGTATTATGCTATACTATACGCACTGTGTAAAAAAGAAAGGGTGACACGATGAGTGAAACTAAGAAAATTCTAATTGGTCTTGTACTGGGGGTTATCGTCGGACTCGGGCTTGCCGGCTTGCCGGGCAACATATATGATATTGCGAACTCGTACATATTATCCCCGGTCGGAACTGTATTTTTGAACTTGATTAAAATGTTAGTCGTGCCAATCGTCTTCTTCTCGATCATTCTCGGCGTCATGGGTCTTGGGGACCCGAAAGAGCTAGGTCGTGTCGGATCGAAGGCACTTCTGTTCTTCTTGACGACGACGGCACTCGCCATCATGCTCGCGATGGGTGTGGCATCGGTCATCCAGCCAGGTGAGCGTGGCGACTTCCAAACGGCGAACCTCGAGTTTGAGTCGACGGCGTCAGAAGAATCGTCGAACATCGTCCAGACGTTCGTCAACATGATTCCGACGAACCCGATTCAAGCACTCGCTGAAGGTAACATGTTGCAAATCATCGTCTTCGCGGCGCTGATCGGGTTTGCGATGATCGCACTCGGAGAACGAGCCAAGACGTGGCGCCGTTTCGTGAAGCAAGGCGATCGCATCATGATGCATCTCATCCATTTGGTCATGAAACTCGCCCCGTACGGTGCGTTCGCTTTGATCGCCTCGGCGATCGGCGGCATCGGTTTTGACGCGGTGGCGGCCATGGCGTGGTATATGTTTGCCGTCGTCTTGACGCTCTTCTTGCACGCGACGATCGTCTATGGCGGTGCACTCCTCTTCCTCGGAAAGATGAGCCCGGTGTTCTTCTTCAAGAACTTCTACGAGGCCATCACGCTCGCGTTCTCGACATCATCGTCGAACGCGACGCTCCCGGTATCGATGGAGCTCGCCCAGACGAAACTCGGTGTGCCGCGTTCCATCTCGTCATTCGTCCAGCCGCTCGGCGCGACGGTGAACATGGACGGAACGGCCATCATGCAAGGGGTCGCGACAATCTTCATCGCGCAAGTGTTCGCGGCTGACTTGACGATCACAGAGCTCTTGACCGTCGTCATCACGGCGGTTCTCGCCTCGATCGGTACGGCTGGCGTACCGGGTGTCGGGCTCATCATGCTCGCCCTCGTCTTGCAATCGGTCAACTTGCCGGTCGAAGGGATCGCCCTCATCATCGGGGTCGACCGTATTCTCGATATGCTCCGTACATCCGTCAACATCACGGGTGACGCGACGTGTGCGGTCGTCGTATCGAAACTCGAAGAGAAACACCTTCCACCTGTCGACGAAGACGCGTGGGACGAAGTCGAAGCGAAGTAACAGGAAAGGCTGCCCCGCGAGGACGGGACAGCCTTTTCGTTTGAAAGGAAGTGAGTGCGATGGAATGGGATTTGCTCCCGCTCCCGCTATTTGTCGTCATCAGCATCGTGTTAAATGTGTTGATTGCGGTCGCCGGCGTGTTGCCGAGCGCATTTTTGACGGCGCTGAACGTGCAACTGCTCGGTTTCGGGCCCGGTGTCATCGTCTCGATCGTAGGCGAGGCGGTCGGGGCCATCGTCAGTTTCATCCTATATCGAAAAGCGCTCCAAACGTATACGTCACCGACCGGGACACGGTTCAAACGGCTGAGAGAAGCAGGCGGGATGGAGGCGTGGTTTCTCGTCCTCGGCATGCGGCTCATGCCGTTCGTGCCGTCGGGCCTCGTCACGTTATCCGCGGCTTTCAGCCGGATGACGCTGCCGTCGTTCGCGGTGGCGAGCACGATTGGCAAGGTGCCGGCCCTCTTGATCGAGGCGCTCGCCGTGACGGCGGTTCTATACGTCGCGACCGGCTGGCAACTCGCGCTGATCGCCATGGTCGGCATCATCTATGTCGTCTGGCGCCGTCAAAGGAGCGGCGAGAAGATGTGACAGAACGCTTCGACGAACCGTTTGCCGTTCGTCTTCTTGCGGAGGATCGACCAGTCGACAAGAATCGATTCGTCAAAGTCTTGCAAGAACGCATCACGCAGTTCTTGGACCGATGACGTCTCGAATTGGGCGATCGTCATTTCATGGTTCAAATACATGCTCCGAAAATCTAAGTTAGCCGTCCCGACGAGTGCGATTTTGCCATCGATGAGGACGGTTTTTGCATGGATAAAATGCCGATTGTATTTATAAATGCGGACGTTCCGTTTGAGCAATTGTTCGAAATAATATTCGGTCGCGTGGAAGCTGAACCATTCGTCACCTTTTCCCGGGACGACGATGCGGACGTCGATCCCGCTTTTGCCGGCGACTTCAAGCAGCGCGAGCAGTTCCGGCGGCGGAATGAGGTACGGCGTCGTGATCCAAATCGATTCTTTCGCCTCCATCATGAGTTGCATGAGGCCGTCCCGAATCGTCACGTCTTTGCCCGGTGAGGTGACGAGCAGTTGCGTCGCCCCGTTCGAAGCTTTTGGTTCGTCGATAAAATATTCGGGCAGATGTTCTTCGTTCGCGAACAAGTCCCACGTCTCTTTATCATCCTCATGTCCCGCATAAAGCCAGTTCTCGATGAAGAGCCGTTGCAGTTCGCGCACGATCGGGCCTTCGACGCGAAGGTGCGTGTCGCGCCAGAACCCGAGTTTTTCTTCTTTCCCAAGGTACTCGTCGCCGACGTTCAATCCGCCCGTGTAGGCGATTTTTCCGTCGAGGACGATCAACTTTTGATGGTTGCGGAAGTTGGCGTTGAAGACGAGCAGAGGATGGACGACCGGATCGAACGCTTCGACGTGGACGCGTGACTCGCGGAGCGGCTCGATAAACTCTTCCCCAATCTCCTGGCTGCCGAGCCCGTCATACAAGAAGCGCACGGTGACGTTCTCGTTTGATTTCTTGATGAGGGCGTCTCGAATCTTCATCGAGATCTCGTCGGTTCGGAACAAATAATATTGGACGTGAATGTGGTGTGTCGCTTGCTCGATGTCTTGGAGGACGGCTTCGAACTTCGCCTCGCCGTTGACGAGCAGTTGCGTCGACGTATGCCCGTCGGCACCGGTCGCCCCGAGTTTTTCGAGCGTCCGCGTGAGCGGGAAGCGGTCCGAGACATCGTTTGTCGTCTCGATGCGTTCACTCTCGATGGCCTGGCGGAACATACGAATCTCAGACGAAGTCCGTTTGATCCGCCGATGCCGTCGTGGCGTCCGGCCGAACATGACCCAGGCGAGCGCTCCGAGAAACGGGATGAAGAGGACGGCGAGCAGCCAGGCTAGTTTCGCTTGCGGTTGAACTTGGTCAAATAGGATTTGCCAGCCGACAATGAGTGGGGCGGCGATGGCGATGAGGACTAAGAAAGGGATCAATCCATCAATCGAGTACAGCAAGGCAAGAAGGAGGATACCGAACAGGATCATCGTAAAAAATTGTATAACACGTCGTTTCAATAGGTACACCTTCTTTCGGTTCGGTTGTCATCACTGAATTCATTCCACCGTTTGCACATTCTTAATCAAAAAACACGTTTCGTGTGATGACCGAGGGGAATTAACCGTACTGTACGACAAGACTGTTAAAAGGGGTGTGTTTGAATGAAGCGAAAAGGTACATTGGCCGCGTCGCTCTTAGCGACAGGCATCATTCTCGGAGCTTGTGGGGGAGCCGACGAGGAACCGATGAACAACAACGATACGGAAATGCAAAACGATGATATGGAAGAAGAAGATGACGATTAAAAAAATGGCCTCGAGCAAACGCTCGAGGCCATTCGTCTTATAAAGCGTACGGAGAAGGCTTCCCGAAGTAATAGCCTTGGGCGAGGTCGAAGCCGAGCTCACGGCAGACGTCGACTTCTTCGATGCGCTCGACACCTTCCGCGAGCAACGTGATACCCATCGAACGCGTCAATTGACGGACGTTTTTAAGAAACGCGCGCTTCTCGGCATCCTGATCGCAAAATGATACGTACGACCGATCAATCTTGACGTAGTCCGGCTCGAGCCGCTTCAACATGTCGAGCGTCGAGAAACCGGCGCCGACGTCATCAAGGGCGACTTTCATCCCGCGTTTCTTATATGTAGAGAACACGTGCTGCAAGTGGGCCACGTCTTGTACTTTCTCCGTCTCGACGACTTCGAAGATGAACCGTTCCGGACTGAGGTTGTACCGGTCAATCACTTCGAACGTATGCTGCAGGCAATAGTCCGGGTTATAGATCGTCGACGGCAAGAAGTTGATGAACGTCTTCTCGTGCGGAAGGACGGCGTGGTGCGTCGCTTTGATCGCCTCGGCTCGCGCTCGTTGATCGAGCTTCGAGTGCAATCCGAACCGGTTGGCGGCGCGGAACAGCTCGCCCGGCGAGATGTCGTTCCGGCTGCGCAGGAGAGCCTCGTAGCCGAACCGCTCCCCGGTGTCGAGGTGGATGATCGGTTGTAAGTGACTCTCGAACTCTCCGTGTTGAATGAGTTCGATCGTGTCACGGTTGGCAATCTGCTCGAGCAGGTCGATCGCCGGAACGGCTGCCGTTTGCCGATTCGTCGCAGGATCGACGCAATACACTTCCTCCTCGACGACGGCTAATTTTTGGGTCAACTCATCAAAGGATTCGTACGGGTGAGGTTGTTCGTTGACGACTAACAAGCCCCGTTCAAAGAATGGGATTGTCGTGGAGCATGCCACGCAAGGAGACCACATAGGACCCCTCCTTTCCAATTATAAAATACATCTATATCCAGTTTATCGGTTAAACCTCACGGGAAACTCACACAAATCAACGAATAAATAAAAAAATCGTGCAAAATGGGTACAGTTTTTGTATACTTCCTATCGTATGAATAAGAAGCGCCTCAAAACGCCACTCGCATACGAACAACTTTTTGAACAGAAAGGGGTTCTATCGATGGACCAAAAATTAAAATTATGGTTTACGGAGCACCAAACAGAAGATTACGGGATCACGTTCCGTGTAAACCACGTTTATGAGAGCGAACAAACGGAGTTTCAACGACTAGAGATGGTCGAAACGGACGAGTTCGGAACAATGTTGTTGCTTGACGGTATGGTCATGACGACGGATAAGGACGAATTCGTCTATCACGAGATGGTGGCCCACGTCCCACTCTTCACGCACCCGAACCCGAAACACGTGCTCGTGGTCGGTGGCGGAGACGGTGGCGTCATCCGTGAGATCATGAAACACCCTTCAGTCGAAAAAGCGGTTCTCGTCGACATCGACGGGAAAGTCATCGAATATTCGAAGAAATACTTGCCAAACATCGCCGGTGAACTCGACAACCCGCGTGTCGAAGTCATCGTCGGCGACGGCTTCATGCATATCGCCGAGTCAGAAGACAAGTACGACGTCATCATGGTCGACTCGACAGAACCGGTCGGCCCAGCGGCGAACTTGTTCACGAAAGGATTCTACGCCGGCATCTCGAAAGCGCTCAAAGCGGATGGTATTTTCGTCGCGCAGACGGACAACCCGTGGTTCACACCAGAACTCATCCAAACGGTCCAACGTGACGTGAAAGAGATTTTCCCGATCACGAAACTGTACACGGCGAACGTGCCGACGTACCCGAGCGGCATGTGGACGTTCACGATCGGTTCGAAGCAGTACGACCCGGAAGAAGTATCAGCCGAGCGTTTCCATGACATCGAGACGAAGTACTACACGCCGAAGCTTCACAACGCGGCGTTCGTCCTTCCTAAATTCGTGGAGGACTTGACGAAATGATCAAACGTTTTGACGAAGCCTACTCAGGCAAAGTGTTCATCGCGAGCCTTCCGGAAGTCGCCGATGCGAAGACGGTGCTCTACGGCATGCCGATGGACTGGACGGTCAGTTTCCGTCCGGGTTCACGTTTCGGCCCGAACCGCATCCGTGAAGTGTCGATCGGTCTTGAAGAATATAGCCCGTACCTCGACGGTGATTTGACAGAGGCGGCCGTTTACGACGCCGGTGATATCCCGCTTCCGTTCGGGAACGCGCAAAAGTCGCTCGATATGATCGAGTCGTTCGTCAAAGACGTCATCGACGCAGGCAAGTTCCCGCTCGGCATGGGTGGGGAGCACCTCGTCACATGGCCGGTCATCAAGGCGATGCATGACAAATACGGCGACGACTTCGTCATTTTGCATTTCGACGCGCACACGGACCTCCGTGACGAATACGAAGGCGAGCCGCTCTCGCACTCGACACCGCTCAAAAAAGCGGCCAACTTGATCGGACCATCGAACTGCTACTCGTTCGGCATTCGTTCTGGGATGAAAGAAGAGTTCGACTGGGTGAAAGAAGTCGGCTACAACATGTATAAATATGAAGTGATCGAGCCGCTCAAACGCGTCTTGCCGACGCTTGCCGGCAAGAAAGTGTACGTCACGATCGACATCGACGTCCTTGACCCATCAGCTGCACCAGGCACAGGGACGCAAGAGATCGGTGGCATCACGACGAAAGAGTTGCTCGAAGCCGTTCATGCGATCGCGAACGCGGACCTCGACATCATTGGCGCCGATCTCGTTGAAGTGTCACCGGCGTACGACCAGTCGGACATGACGGCGATCGCGGCCGCGAAGATCCTTCGCGAGATGATGATCGGATTCGTGAAGTAACGATGCGAAAAAAGGGTCAGCTGGAGATGGAACTGAGTGCCCGTATCACCCAATGGGAGAAAGAGTATCTCGGACGCGGTTCATTGACGTGTAAGGCAGACCTGCTCCGCGACTTGGCCATCGTGACGCTCCAAGGCGTCTTGACCCCGGCCGAGTATGACCTCGCCGCCAAATCGGCCGGTCGCGAGCAATTGAAGAAGTATCGCAACAACCTCGTCGAGTCGGGCCGGGCCCAGCTCGAGGCGATTGTGGCAGACGTCCTCGGACGGCGCATCACGTCGCTCCACACGGACATCAGCACGAAGACAGGGGAACGCCTCATCGTCTTTCGGCTCGATGCCGCTTGGGACAGTGGGATTGACAAGCCGTGACGACGTTTATACACTAGAAGACAGATACGTGTCAGGATTGGCGAAGCGAGCCTCGGAACGCTTCGTCGCCGTCTTGACCCGGAGCTGGACCAATATGACCCCGACAGTTGTCGGCTAGACGGAGCGAACGTGTTCGAGCCGTCGGCATGCAGCGCACACCTTTTTTTAGGTGTGCGCTTTTTGTCGCCTAGGAGGAGAAACATGGAATTATTAACGTTTTTATTGACGAGCGCCCCGGTGCTCATGTTTGTGACCGGTGTCGTGGCCGCCCTCGGGAAATCGAACTTGAAGATCCCGGAGTCGCTCGGCATCACGCTCAACTTATACTTACTGCTCGCCATCGGCCTAAAAGGCGGGATGGGGCTCGCCTCGGTGTCGTTCGATGACTTGGCGCTCCCGCTCGCGGTGACGCTCGTGCTCGGGATGGTGTTGCCGCTCGTCGCATTCTTTCTCGGCGGACTATTTCGCTTCGGCTTTCATGAACGGATCGCCATGGCGGCGACGTTCGGATCGGTCTCGCTCGTGACATACGTCGCGGCCGCGGCTCAACTCGAGCGGCTCGGCATCGGTTATGAGCCGTTCATGACGACGCTCGTCGTCGTGCTTGAGATCCCGGGACTTGTCGTCGCGCTCTTGCTGTACAACCAAACAAGAGTGCTCGGCATCACGGCCGCCCCGAGCCAGTCGTTCACCGTCATTCGGGACAGCTTGCTCTCAAAGAGCATCTTACTTTTGATCGCTGGTCTCGTCGTCGGGATCGTCACACCGGACACGTCGGCGCTGACACCATTTTTCGTCGACTTGTTCCCCGGCGTGTTGCTCTTGTTTTTACTGAGCCTCGGTGTCAAGGTCGGTCATCAATTGAAGACGGTCCCATCTTATGGGATGAAGTTTTTAGTCATAGGGATGACGTTCCCGCTCATCGGGGCGGCGATCGGATACGCGGCCGCCATGTTCGCGGGGCTGTCCGATGGGGGAACGATCCTTCTCATGACGCTTGCGGCAAGCGGGTCATACATCGCCGCACCGGCCATGCTCCAAGCATCGGTGCCGGAAGCCGAGCCGTCATTTTATTTGACGCTCGCCCTCGCCGTCACGTTCCCGTTCAACTTGCTCGTCGGGATCCCACTTTTCATCACAATCGTCACATGACAAAAGGCCGTCTCGGCTCCGAGACGGCCTTTTCTTATTGCATCACTTTTTGTTCTTCGAGGCATTTCAAAGCAGCCGTCCAACTGCCGAACAAGGCGTTGATCGTCGACGTGCTCGGCACATTGCGACCTTCCGCCCATTTTCGGTAATGGAGGATGCTGAAATGGTTCAGCTCATGTTTTGCTAGCCGAAGCGCCGCGATGACGTCTTCTTCGTCCCATTTCCGTTTCGGCGGGGCGATGTCCAAGACGAACAAGGCATAGCTCCATGAGCCATATTTCCGGGCGATCGTCGCCACGGTCGGATAGCCTTTCTCTTGGGCCCAGACGGCGTAATGTTGCGACGTCAGCCGTTCGAGTTCGGCCGAGGCCTCGATGAGCGCATGGATGATGCGTTCCTCATTGTTTCGGGCCGTCGTCGTTTGAAGCTTCGCTTCACGGAGTGCGTTCGACCAAGAGCCGAAGCGGCTGCTGATCAGTGTGAGCGACGGGGCTTGGGCGACTTTCGCCCATTCTCGGTACGTCTGGCTCGTGAAGACGTCAAGTTCCTCAGCGGCTTCGTTCAACGCCGTCAAAATGTCCTCGTCTGAATAGTAGCGGTAAGTCATCTTGATTTCGGCGGCTTGGACGGCTTCGCGCCATGACCCAAATTTGTATATCACGGTTGAGAGGGAAGGAACGTCTTTGCTGCGGGCCCAGAGAGTGTATTGTTTTGTGTCAAATTCTTCGAGTTCGTTCGCTGCTTGTTGTAGGCATGAGAGGATTTGTTGCTCAGTCCATCGTTTCATCGTGATGTCTCTCCTTTTCGGAAGCGTGAGTCGCTTCAAAGGTCGTGGTGTGGTTGAACAATGATGGTCCTTTAAGGAAAGCCCAAACGGTCAAGGGCACGTATACAAGTTGCCAACGTACAAGAAAGGGAGCCGTGGACGGCATGCTTGAAATGGAAAATGGACGGTACGCTAAGTAACGGACGGTGTAAGGAAAAACGACGCTGTTTAATTGAACCTCCTTCCTTATTTACAATTTACACCTAATTTAAAGCCATGTACTTTCCATATTACCCATTTAAAACGGAAATATTCACAAATGAAAAGAAATAGCCATCACACATTCGTAAAACTGTTTAATGGCTAAATTTCGTTGCTATGAAAAAGCTATAGTTTTCTTTCGGATTGTGAATCGTGAACGGGTACTAATGTAGCATCAACGCATAAAAACGACCCATTTTCGCAATCTGCAAAGGCGGTGACAGAATGTCTATTCGATTCAATCACTACCCGATGGACCGTAAAAACACGATGCTCATGTTGCTCGATGTCATGATCGCGGCAGCGGCCATCTTCCTCACCTTCAAGCTGTTGTTCGCCCATGACACGACGGTCTCGGGAGATACGACGAAGCTGATGACGATTTTGGCGCTAAAGAGTGCGGCGCTGCTCGGCCTCGGTTGGGCGACGCGCGTGTATCGGATTGATTGGCGCTACGGTTCGATGCGCGAGCTGCAATTGCTCGCGCTCGTCCTGCTGACGAGTGATCTGCTCGTGCTCGGCGCAGCGTTCGTCGTATTGAAAAGTATTTCGTATCAGGCGTTGTTCGTCCAAAGTTTGCTCGCGTTCAACGGCATGCTGTTCCTTCGGCTCGTGGCTCGGACGCGATCGTTCTTCCGGTTCCGCCACGCCCCGCCGAGCGGCAAGGCGACGCTCATCATCGGCGGCGGGGACTCTGGTCAAAAGATCACGAAAGAACTGAAAGAGCACCGGACGAACGTGTTGAACGTCGTCGGGATTTTAGACGATAACCCGTTCTTACAGCGTCTCTACATCCACGGGACGCCGGTCCTCGGTCCGATCGATGCGCTCGAACGGAAAATCGAGGAGCTCGGCATTGAAGTCGTCGTCCTCGCGATTCCTTCGCTTCCTTATAGCAAACGGATCCAGCTCTTGAAACGGATTGAGAAGACCGGGGTCGAATCACACGCGTTGCCGATGCTGTCGGAGCTCGCCTCAGGAAAAGTGTCGATGAATGAGATGCGCGAAGTCGCGATCGAGGACTTACTCGGACGTGAACCCGTCCAACTCGACGTCTCCGAAATCTCGCAAAAGTTAAAAGGCGCGACGATTTTCATTTCCGGTGCCGGTGGGTCGATCGGTTCCGAGTTATGCCGGCAGTTGATTAAATTTGAACCGGGCCGCCTCATCTTGTTCGGACACGGAGAGAACAGCATTTATTCGATCGACCGGGAGCTGCGGGGACTTCAAACCGAGACCGAGATTTGTCCGGTCATTGGGGACGTCCAAGACCGGGGCCGGTTGATGGAAGTGTTTGAGCGATATACACCTCATATCGTCTACCATGCGGCCGCACATAAACACGTCCCGCTCATGGAAGGAAACCCGAAAGAGGCCGTCAAGAACAACGTGTACGGAACAAAAAACATGGTCGAGGTCGCCGACTTGTTCAACGTCGAGCGTTTCGTCATGATTTCGACCGATAAAGCGGTCAATCCGACGAACGTCATGGGGGCGACGAAACGGGTCGCCGAGATGGTCGTCCAACAACAGGCGCGACATAGTGACACGACGTTCTCGGTCGTGCGTTTCGGCAACGTCCTCGGGAGCCGCGGCTCGGTCGTACCGCTGTTCAAAGAGCAAATCGAGCGCGGTGGGCCGGTCACTGTGACCCATCCGGAGATGACGCGTTACTTCATGACCATCCCCGAGGCGAGCCGGCTCGTCATCCAAGCGAGCGTCCGGGCGAGCGGGGGAGAAGTGTTCGTCCTCGATATGGGACAACCTGTTAAGATCGTCGACTTGGCGCGGCGCATGATCACGCTGAGCGGATTCACCCTCGATCAAATCGCCATCGAATACAGCGGGATTCGACCGGGTGAGAAATTGTATGAAGAGCTGCTCGCGACGAGCGAGCAGACGGACAGCCAAGTGTATGACAAAATCTTCGTCGGTTGCACGCGGCCGTTCAAATCGGTCGATCCGATTTTACTGACGATCGAGCATTTGCTCGATCAACCGAACGCGCTCACGTCCTTCCTCTTGTTCGTCGCCAATAGCGAGATCCCGGAAGAAGTGATGGAAAACATGTTCACCCCGCAAATCGAACCCGTCCGGATTCGATCGAGCGACCCAACCCAAAGGAGGAAGACGTTATGACAAAAACTGTGCTCGTCACGGGTGTGGCAGGTTTCATCGGATTTCATTTGGCCCGCAGATTACTGCGCGAAGGTCATCGGGTCGTCGGGATCGATGAAGTGAATGACTATTACGACCCGAGTTTGAAAGAGGCGCGGTTGCACGTGCTCACCCATCCGAACTTTAAGTTGTATCGTGACTCGCTCGAGAACAAGATGGCCGTCACACGTGTGTTTGAAAAACGGCGTCCTGATATCGTCGTCAACTTGGCCGCCCAGGCCGGTGTTCGTTACAGCCTGGAAAATCCGGACGCCTATATCCAATCGAACATCGTCGGATTCCTGAACGTCCTCGAGGCGTGCCGTCATTATCCGGTCGAACAGTTGCTCTACGCCTCGTCGAGTTCGGTGTACGGCTCGAATCAGAAGATGCCATTCTCGGAACAACACCCGGTCGATCATCCGCTCTCGCTATACGCCGCCTCGAAGAAAGCGAACGAGTTGATGGCGCATACGTACAGCCATCTGTTCGATTTGAAGACGACGGGACTTCGTTTCTTCAGCGTCTACGGGCCGTGGGGACGGCCAGACATGGCGCTGTACAAATTCACCGAAGCCATTATTAAAGGGGAGCCGATCGACGTCTACAATTACGGGCAAATGGCGCGTGACTTCACGTACGTCGATGACGTCATCGAGTCGATTGTCCGCTTGATGGACATCCAACCGCTCGCGGATGAAGACTTTGATTACACGGAGCCGCTGCCGGATCGTAGCGACGTCCCGTTCCGCGTCTATAACGTCGGCAATCATAGTCCGGTCCAATTGATGGACTTTATTCGCATCATCGAGCAAAAACTGGGGAAACAGGCGATTTTAAATGAGCTGCCTTTGCAACCCGGGGACGTTCCGGAGAGTTTCGCCGATGCGTCGGCTCTCTATGAGGCGGTCGACTTTCAACCGCAGACACCAATCGAACGGGGGGTACACGAGTTCATCGATTGGTATCTCGCCTATCACCACGCGTTAAAGGAGGGCATTGAGTGATGACGTCTTTACAAGACAAGATATACGCGAACGCGCCGCTTCCGGTCCAAAACTGGCTCATCTCGCTGTACGGGCTGAAGTTGTACCGTGAGCGATACGGTCCGTATTACGACAAAGAGCTAAAAAAGCTGCGAAGGCAACGGCTTGTCGATCCAGGGGCGGCCCAGTTGAATCGACTCAACCGCTTTCTGCAGTTTTGTCAGAAGAATAACCGCTATTATCGCAACTTGTTCACACGTCACGACATCGAGTTGCCGCTCAAGAGAATCGAGGAGTTGAAACAAATCCCGGTGCTCGAGAAAGAGACGCTTCGAACCGACCCTGATATCTTCTCAGACATAAAAGCCCCGATCATCGGTTGCACGGGCGGTACGACCGGCACGGCACTTCAAGTTCGTTTTACCATCGAGGATTATCAGGCGCGTATGGCCCATCTCGACTATTTCAAAGAACAGCACGGGTTCATGAAAGGAATGAAACGAGCGAGTTTCACGGACCGGATGATTTGCCCCCGGGACCAGGAAGACCCGATCTATTGGCGTTACAACGCCCCGATGAAGCAGATGTTGTATTCGGTCGTCCATTTCCACGAACGGACAATCCCGGACTACGTTGACTCATTGAATACGTTTCAACCGGACGCCTTGGACGGTTCACCGTCCGCGATGATTGAAGTCGCCAAGTACTTAAAAGACACGGAGACCCGATTGACGTTCAAACCGATCGCCATCTTTCCGACGTCCGAGACGCTCTCACCGTGGGGGCGACAGTTGCTTGAAGAGGTGTTCGGGGCCCCGGTTTACGACCAGTACGCCTCATCTGAAGGAGCACCGCTCGTGACGGAATGTAAGCACGGCCGGATGCACCTCCACCCAGAAACCGGCATCATCGAGCCAGGGGAGAACGGCGAGGTGCTCGTCACGAGTTTCACGACACACGGGACGCCGCTCGTCCGCTACCGAATCGGAGACCGGATGACGCTCAGTGATGAGACGTGCCCGTGCGGCCATCCCGGCACCGTCATCTCCTCGATCGACGGTCGTCAAATGAATTATGTCGAGACGCCGGAAGGTTACAAAGTGTTCGAAGGGGATTTGACGGCGACGGTTGCCGTCCTACCGAACTCGGTACTTCAAGTTCAAGTGTTACAGCACGACGTCGATCAAATCGAGATGCTTTACGTCAAAGACGAAGAACGATTCAAAGACGACCATGAGACGATTCTCAAACAAGAAGTCGAACGGTTATTCACACCGAATATGCGAATCCGCCTCAAAAACGTGCCGGCCATCAAGAAAGAGCCAAACGGAAAAATTCGGGTCGTGAAGCGACTTCACGTCTGACCTATACAAAAGGGGGAGCTCGACTATGACAATCATCGCGTTGCAGGACGTATATTTTAAAGCACCGATTCGCTTCCAAAACTGGATGACGTCGTTGTACGGATTGAAATTGTGGCAAGAGCGTTACGGGAAAGCGTATGAACGTGAACTCGTCGCGCTGCGTAACCGACGGACCGATGAAACGTCGGTTCGGACAGACCAACTCGACCGGCTCAACGCGTTTTTACAGTTTTGCGAGACGAACAACGAGTATTATGCGCGCTTGTTCAAAGAAGCGAACGTGACGCTCCCGCTCCGTTCCTTCGAGGAGATGAAACAGATTCCCATCCTCGATAAACAGACGGTCCGGTCGACTCCTTCGATCTATTCGAACATTAAGACGGACATTGTCGGACAGACAGGAGGGACGACCGGTGCGTCGCTCCAAGTGAAGTTCACGAAAGAGGATTATCAAATCCGTATGGCCCATCTCGACTACTTCAAAGAACAACACGGTTTTAAGAAAGGGATGAAGCGGGCGAGTTTCACGGGACGGGTCATCTGTGAACCTGATCAAAAGGCTCCGGTGTTCTGGCGTTACAATCGTCCGATGAACCAATTGCTCTTATCGTTGTTCCATTTGACGCCGACAAACATTCCGCATTATATCGAAGCGCTCAATCGGTTCAAACCGGCCGTGCTCGACAGCGCCCCGTCCGCGATGATTGATATCGCTTCGTACATGAAAGAACACGGCATCAAGCTCGACTTTCAAATGGTCGCCATCTTCCCGACGTCCGAGACGTTGACGGCATCAGGGCGTGCCTTGCTCGAGGAGGCGTTCAACGCGCCGGTCTTCGACCAATACGCCTCATCAGAAGGGGCGCCGATTTTAACGGAGTGCAGCCACGGCCACATGCACTTGCATCATGAGACCGGCTTTATCGAACCGTACGGGGAAGAAGGGGAGATCCTCGTCACGAGCTTCACGACACACGGCACACCGCTCGTGCGCTACCGGATCGGAGACCGGATGAAGTTTGGGGAAGGGACGTGCCCGTGCGGCCAAGGCGGCACGTACGTCACATCGATCGAGGGACGGCAGTCGAACTACGTCGTCACGCCGAAAGGCGCAAAAGTATACGAAGGCGATTTGACGTCAATCGTCCGCGTCTTACCGAACTCGGTCATCCAGACGCAGTTCCGGCAGTTCGACTTGCATCACATCGAGATGCGCTATATCAAAGATTCAGAACGATTCCTTCCGTCTCACGAGCGGGTGCTCGAGCGGGAGTTGAAAGAACTGTTCGGTGCCGACGTCGAGATCACCCTCACCCCGGTCAAGCAAATCCCGCGCGGACCGAACGGGAAAATCGTTGTCATCGAAAAGCTGATGGATCAAATTTCATAATAACTGGAGGCAGATGGACATGGATAAACTCATCTCAGAATCACGGACAACACGACGAACCATTGCCAATCGCCATATCGCCGTCGTCGGACTCGGATACGTCGGACTCCCGGTCGCGGTCGCGCTCGGAGAAGTCGGGGACGTCGTCGGATTAGACATCAATGAGGCGCGGATTCGGGAGTTGAACGAGCACGTCGACAGCACCCGGGAAGTCGAACGGGAAGCGCTCGAGGCCGCATCGGTCGACTACACGACGGACGCGACGCAATTAGAGACGACAGATTTCATCATTATCGCGGTCCCGACCCCGATCAATGAACAGAACCAGCCGGACCTCGGTCCGATTTGCAGCGCCACGCGTGCCGTCGGGAAACATCTCCGTCCAGGCACGATCGTCGTGTACGAATCGACCGTCTATCCGGGTTTGACCGAAGAAGAGTGCATCCCGTTGCTCGAGCAAGAGTCCGGGCTTCGGGCCGGCATCGACTTCAAAGTCGGTTACTCTCCGGAGCGGATCAACCCGGGTGACCGCGTGAACACGTTCCGGACGATTAAAAAAGTCGTCGCCGCCGAGGACGAAGAGACACTCGACATCGTCGCCGCCGTCTATGAGACGGTCGTCGATGCCGGTGTCCATCGCGCCTCGTCAATCAAAGTCGCCGAAGCGGCGAAAGTCATCGAGAACACGCAACGTGACTTAAACATCGCGCTCATGAACGAACTCGCCATCATCTTCGAGCGGATGGACATCGATACGCTCGAAGTGCTCGAGGCAGCAGGGACGAAGTGGAACTTCCTCAACTTCCGGCCTGGACTCGTCGGCGGACACTGCATCGGTGTCGACCCGTTCTATTTGACGATGAAATCGGAGATGCTCGGCTACCATCCGGAAGTTATCTTGGCCGGCCGCCGCATCAACGAGACGATGGGTAGCTTCATCGCCACGTCGCTCATCAAGACGATGATTCGTCAAAACATGCCGGTGCTCGGCTCCCGTGTCACCGTCCTCGGGATGTCGTTCAAAGAGAACGTGAGTGACATTCGCAACTCGAAAGTCGCCTCGCTCGTCCGCGAGATCGAGGAGTTCGGGCTCGAGGTACAAGTGTACGACCCGCTCGTCGACCATGAAGAAGTGAAGCATGAATATGGCATTGATGTGAAAGCCTACCACGAATTGAAACCGGCCGAGGTCGTCATTTATGCCGTCTCGCACGATGAGTTCGTTGAAGCCGGCTGGAAAGTCGCCGCCCGGCAACTGAAGATGGGCCGCGGTGTCGTCATGGATCTAAAAGGGATTCTCGACCGCTCGACGAAGCCCGAGGAGGTGCACTTATGGCGCCTTTGAAGATTCTTCAGTTTTGCGCGGTCGACGCGACCGCCGACGTCTTGTTGCGACCGCTCATCGAGTCGCTCAAGGCGGAAGGGCATCAAGTCGACGTCGCCTGCGCTTACGGGGACCGGACCGATCGGTTACGGGATGAAGGCTGGGTCATCCATACGTTGCCGATCGACCGGAAATTCCATCCGAGACGAAACTTGCAGACGATTCAAGAACTCGTCACGCTTTTGCGACAGGAAAAATATGATGCCATCCACGTCCACACGCCGGTCGCCGCCGCACTCGGACGAGTCGCCGCCCGCATCGCCAGAACGCCACACATCCTTTATACGGCGCACGGTTTTTATTTCCACGAGCGGATGAGCCGCGTCGCATACGAACTCGTCTTTTGGCTCGAGAAGTCGCTCGCCGCGCTCGCCACCGATTGGTTGCTTCTTCAAAGTGAAGAAGACTACTCGCTCGCAAAGACTCGTCAATTCAAACGTGATGACCGTCTGCTCCACCTCGGCAACGGCATCGACTTGAACCGGTTCAAGCCTGTCATGAAGCCGCGTGACCCGGAACAGTTGAAGTTTTTGTTCGTCGGCCGTCTCGTCCAAGAGAAAGGGATCCTGGATTTGCTCGAAGCGTTCGCTGACTTGTCGAAGCGTCATCCTGGCGCGACACTCACGATTGCCGGTGAACTGTTGCCGAACGAACGCGATCAAGAGACGGGGAAACGCGTCGAAGCGTATCTCGCCGACAACCCGAACGTTCATTATGCCGGTTTCGTCACGGACACCCCGACGTTATTCAACAACCATGACGTCTTCTTGCTGCCGTCCTATCGTGAAGGATTGCCGCGCTCGATTTTAGAGGCGATGGCGTCTGGTCTTCCGGTCATTGCGACGAAGATTCGCGGGTGCCGCGAGGAAGTGATCGACCACGAGACAGGCTATCTTGTACCGGTCGCCGATCCGTCCGCGCTCACCGCGGCGATGGAGTCGTTCATCACACATCCCGAGCGGCTCGACACATACGGACGCCGTGGCCGGGAAGTCGTCGAGGAGCGGTTCGATGAATCGATTGTACTGACACGGCAACTCGATTTGTTCGCGCAAATCAGTGCGCGGGAGGTAGGCTGATGCGGGCGGTCGGAAGGGGGAGGCGGTATGGAAGAAAAACAGATCATTGATCAATTGAGGACGGCTGCTGCTGAAGGTCGCCTCACGATCCATATGTATCAGCAGTGGCAAAAAGTGAACGGGGGAGCCAGCGTGCTCGAATTGCTCGAGGCGTATGGCTCTTGGGCGAACGTGCTCCGGCTCGCCGGCCTCGACAATCAATTGCCGCGTTTCACGAAAGCGGAAGTGTTGCGGTCGCTCCGCCGTGCGGCGAAAGAAATCGGGTCGATCACGAGTGCCGACTACCGGAAGTGGGCAGCCGAGCGCGACGTTCCGTCGCTCACCGAGGTCGTCGTCTTGTTCGGTTCATGGAAAGTTGCGCTCATCGAAGCGGATCTGCTCGGGATGGTGGCGAAAGATCAAAAGTGTGAAATCATCCAATCGTTGCTTGATGCGAGTGAAGACATCGCCCCGCTCACGTCAACGGCATACGCCAAGTGGGCGAGGGCGCATCAGCGTCCGAGCATCACGAAAGTCGTCCGTCGTTTCGGTTCCTGGACACAGGCGCTCGAAGAGATCGGTCTCTCGACGCGTAAGACGTTCACGGAAGAGGAAATTGTACAAGCGCTGAAAGAGGCGGATGAGGAACTGCCAGTCCTCTCGCCATGGGGTTATGAGATGTGGCAAAAAAAGACGGGAAAGGGCCGGCTCTTAAAGACATTCAACAGATGTTCGGCTCTTTCGAGATAGCGGTTGACGAGATGCAGTTAACTCGATCGCACCGGAAAAAGCGAGAGGGGGGTGCCTCATGACGCGGCCGATTGTGTTATGCATCGGAGATAACCCGATGTCAGCTTATGTCTATCATGCGATCCGTCACCTCGGTGTGACTCACGTCATCCAAGAGGATGGCCCGTCCGAAGAACGGCCTGATTCATTGAAAAGTTGGGGACGTCAATTATATGTCCGCTACACGACCCCGCTCATGCGTTGGTTCAGCCGGGAACGCGTCCATGAATTGAAAAGGCGATATCCTTTAAATCATCAACCGATCCCGCTGCACCATCTTTTAAAAGTGACGTCATTGAACGACGCGCGGGCGAAGATGTGGCTCGATCGCCTCATGCCGGAACTCGTCATCTTTCATGAGACTGGTCCGATTGAGCCGGAAGTGCTCAAGCGAATCGACTGTCCTGTGTTGACGGTGCGTCCTTCGATGGCGGCGGGCCAGCTCGAGGCGTACTGGGCGTTCCGAGCTAAACCAAACGTCTGTGAGGTCCGAATCGAACAGTGGACGGAACGAGGATGGAGCGTCCTTGACCGGTCCGTCCTATATATTGGCGGGACCGATAACTTCGCGACGTACCCGTACTTACAACTGTCGACCGGACTCCCGCTCCTGCGCCGACAAATCGAGGCGATGTTGGAAGAAGACGTCTACGACCGGCGAATCGATTAAAACGGCCAGAGCGAATCGCTCTGGCCGTTTTAGCTGTTCGTGATGCAATAATGCTGGATCGCGTCGTTGTAGTAGACGGCGAGGCCGGGGGCGTACTTGTCATAGAACGCCGTGAAGCGCGCGTCTGCTACGTACATCTGCCCAAGGCCGCTGAACATGTCGAGCGAGCAATCGTAGAAGTGGTCGTTGATGAACGCATGGTTCGCCTCCACCGCCGTTTGGACGCGTTCATCTTCGACCGAGACACCGGCCGTGAACAAGTCGATGAGCGGTTTGACGAGGTCGACTTGCTGTTGGCTGAGCGCTTCCCATTCTTCCTTCGAGCGTTTGGCGGCCCGGTCGCGTGACGTCTTGTAAGCCGCGCTCTCGCCCCAGCGTGTCTGAACTTCGTCCTCATGTTCGGCCTCATGTGCTTTTAGCTCATCGAACGATAAGCCTTTGAACAGCGATTTGTCTTCCATTGGAATTCCCCCTTTGAGTGAGGTGAGTGTCGCTTCGGCCGTGTCGGCAAGTGTCTCGAAATAGGCGGCCTTTTCCCGTAAGGCGGTCACTTGTCGTTCGAGGACGTGCGTCCGATCGTACGGTTTCGCTTCGAGCAACTCGTGAATCGTCTCGAGCGGAAAATCGAGCGAACGATAAAACAAAATGAGTTGGAGCCGCTCCATGTCCTGTTTCGTATACTGTCGATAACCGTTCACATCGCGTTTCGGCACGAGCAATCCGATCGCGTCGTAGTGACGAAGCGTCCGTGACGTCGTGCCGGCCAGTGTAGCCAGTTGTTGAATCGTAACCATGCGCTCACCTCCTTATGAACAGCGTACACCTAGACGTCGCGTCAACGTCAACACTCTTTTGCGAACAATGAGAACCCGTCCCGCTCCCCGATGTACACGAAACCGAATTGAGGATAATACTCGTTCAAAAACTCGTTCGTCGCGACGCAGTCAAGCCGAACCGAACCGGTCGTCTCGGCGAGGGCGTGGCGCATCAACTGCTCGCCGACGCGTTTCCCTTTCATGCCCGAATCGACGACGAGTCGGTGCAAGTAGACGGCCGCATCCGCGTCGTCCCATAAATTCTTATCCCAAGACGTCGGCGGGATTAAACTGACCGCCCCGACGACCACCTCGTCTTGCTCGTATACGTACACGGTCCCGTTCGTGACGTCATGACGAACAAATTCGGTCCGGCTCGGTTCTAAATATTTCTGCCACTGTGTTTTTCCGACTGCTTGAAATTCTTGTGCTTTCCTTAAAATCAACTGATCGACCGCTTCAAGATCGGCCTGTGTGGCCAAACGAATCATATAAGTCGCCTCGCTTTCATTTCATTTCAAATTCGTGTAGGGTACACGGTGAGTAAGCTGTTGAAAACATCTTTTGTGTCGATGCACGTTTTTTGTTAAGATACATGTAGTGCATCGTGCAAACGATTGCGCTATCGATACAGAAAGCCAACAGCACTGATATAAGTATATAGGACGCACAGTGAGTTTAGGGATAAGGGAGTATCATTGACACATGCAACTTTTACAACGTGACCAACACACACAAACGAAAACACTGAAACGAAACTGGTGGAAAGAAGCCGTCGCTTATCAAATCTATCCGCGCAGCTTTTACGATGCGAACGGAGATGGGATTGGCGATATCCAAGGCATCATCGACAAGCTCGACTACTTGAAAGAACTCGGTGTCGACGTCATCTGGATTTGCCCGATGTACAAGTCGCCGAACGACGATAACGGCTATGACATCAGCGACTATCAAGACATCATGGACGAGTTCGGGACGATGGAAGACTTCGACCGCCTGTTGACAGAAGTCCATGCGCGCGGCATGAAGCTGCTCTTAGACCTCGTCGTCAACCATACGTCGGACGAGCACCCGTGGTTCATCGAGTCGAAGAGCTCGAAAGACAACCCGAAACGCGACTGGTACATTTGGCGCGACGGGAAACCGGACGGCTCGAAACCGAACAACTGGGAGTCGATCTTTGGCGGCTCAGCGTGGGAGTTCGATGAGACGACAGAGCAGTATTTCTTACACGTCTTCTCGAAGAAACAGCCGGACTTGAACTGGGAAAACGCGGAGATGCGCCAGACGATTTACAACATGATCAACTGGTGGCTCGATAAAGGCATCGACGGCTTCCGCGTGGACGCCATCAGCCACATTCGGAAGCATCCGTCGTTCGGCGACTTGCCGAATCCGGAAGGCCTCGACTTCGTGCCATCGTTCGAGATGCACATGAACGTCGACGGGATTCACGGTTATTTGGAAGAACTCCGCGACGAGACGTTCAACAAGCACGACATCATGACGGTCGGCGAAGCGAACGGTGTCTCGCCTGACGACGCCCACCTTTGGGTCGGAGAGAAAGACGGCAAGATGAACATGGTGTTCCAATTCGAACACATGGGTCTTTGGCGCGAAGACGCCGAGTCGAAACTCGACGTCGTCCATTTGAAGAACGTCCTCACGAAATGGCAAAAAGGACTCGAGGAAGATGGATGGAACGCCCTCTACGTCGAGAACCATGACCAGACACGGACCGTGTCGTCATGGGGGGATGATGAGCGCTATTGGAAAGAGAGCGCGAAGTCGATCGCGATGATGTATTTCCTCATGCAGGGGACACCGTTTATCTATCAAGGCCAAGAGATTGGGATGACGAACGTCAAGTTCGACTCGATCGACCAATACGATGACATCGCGACGCGCAACCGTTACTACATCGGCCTCGAGCACGGCAAGAGCCACGAGGAGATGATGGAAATCACGTGGAACTCGTCACGTGACAACACGCGGACGCCGATGCAATGGAACGCCGGACCGAACGCCGGATTCACGTTCTCGGACACGCCTTGGTTCGGCATCAACCCGAACTACGCGGACATCAACGTCGAAGCACAACTCGAAGACGAGGACTCGATCCTTAACTTCTATAAAGAGATGATTCGTCTCCGTAAGCAGGACGAGACGTTCGTGTACGGGACGTATGACGTCGTCTTGCCGGAACATCCGGAGATTTACGCATACACGCGCACGCTCGGTGACTCGCAATACCTCGTCATGACGAACTTGACGGGGAAAGAAGCCATCTTTGCGACGGACATCACGCTTCGCTCGGAAGACGTCGTCTTGCAAAACATGCCGCTCAATCCGCATGATGAGACGACACTCCTTCACTTGAAGCCGTTCGAAGGACGCGTCTACAAGTTAAGCTAATCTGAAGGCCGCCTCGTGAACTGAATCAAAAAAGTTAGACACTAAATAATTTGTCAGGCGACTTCGAGAACCTGGGTCCGGTATTCCACCGGGCTCAGGTTTTTTA
>NZ_JTLB01000014.1:0-61713 GCF_000798975.1 Exiguobacterium sp. ZOR0005
TCTTGAAAATGACGAAGCTTGCGCTTCAATCAAAACTTGTAAAACTTTTTTTGCCTCATCGTTCAGTTTTCAAAGACCAATTCGTTGTCGTGTTAGCGACTTTTTAATAATAGCGATTTGACCATTTAAAGTCAACCACTTTTTATTATTTATTTCGCTCGCTTTCTGTTGTTCAAACTTGAACAGCAGCGACGTTTATTAATATATCAGCGTCCCCCATTTTCGTCAACTGTTTTTCTAAAAAAACTTTATTGTTTTTCAAATTCGCTTCAATCCGCTTTGTCTAACTTGAAAAAAAGAAGGGAAAGCATCCAATCGGACGCTTCCCCTTCTCCACTTTTTACTCAAGACGACTTCGACGCTACACGCTTTTTCGTTTTGTTCGCACCTTTTTGCTGACGTTCTTCTACCTGTGCTTCCACAGGCGCTTGGAACCGATGAAGCATCAACACTTGATAAGCGTTCGCGAACACGAGTGTCGCTAGTGCGGGCCATAACAGCGCCACTTCATCTGTCGTTTGAAGCGCAGGGATCCATTCAATCAACGTGATGACAACCATCAGGAAGAGTGTCGGGATAAACGCGCTCGCATTCGTTTGTTTCGCTTTGCTCGTCGCGACGATCCACGAGACGATGACTAGCACGATCATCTCGCCGATATAACGCCACATATGGTCGTTGCCAAACGCAAGGACGCGGAAGTAGACCGCATCAAACAACGCGAAGGCGATCAAAAGGACTTGGACACGATTCCAAAGCCTCGGTCCTCGAAACAAATCCAATCCGACACGATGGACAATCAAATAAGCGAAGAAACCCATCATGCTGATTCCGGTCCACGTACTTGAATAACTGAGCGCCGTAATGATGGCGGCCCATGACTGACTCACTAAATAGCCCGGGTTCGCCAACAAGTTCATCACGAACCCGAATAACGTTCCGAAGACGAGTGTCGTCCAAAACAATCGTAAAAAACCTTGTACTTTCATCTGTTAACCATTCACCCTTCTATTTGTTGAATCACCGCTTGCGCCAAATCGTCGTACGTCGTTTCAAACGGATGACCGTCCCGGTAAACCGAAGGCGCGAAATCTTCATCGTTCTCATAAGGCTGACCAAGCGGGATTTGGGCGAGCAGCTTGCTCTTCAGCGCCTCTGATAATTTTTCTCCGCCGCCGTGGCCAAAGACATATTCTTTTTCGCCTGTCACTTTACTTTCGAAATATGCCATGTTCTCAATGATTCCGAGAACTTTATGGTTCGTCTTGATCGCCATTGCACCGGCACGTGCGGCGACAAAGGCCGCTGTCGCGTGTGGTGTCGTAACGATCAACTCTTGGCAAGATGGGAGCATCGAATGGATGTCGAGCGCGACGTCCCCTGTACCTGGTGGTAAGTCGAGCAACAAGTAGTCAAGATCGCCCCACTCTACGTCATTAAAGAAGTTGTTGAGCATTTTCCCGAGCATCGGTCCCCGCCAAATGACCGGAGCGTTATCTTCGACAAAGAAGCCCATTGAAATGACTTTGACACCGAACCGTTCGACCGGGATGATTTTCTCACCGCGAACGACAGGACGTTCTTCAATCCCGAGCATATCCGGGACACTGAATCCATAAATGTCCGCATCGATCAATCCGACCTTCTTCCCTGCTCGCGCCAAGGCGACAGCCAAGTTGACGGAGACGGTCGATTTACCGACGCCGCCTTTACCTGAAGCGATGGCAATAAACGTCGTTCCGGAATTCTCACGCAAAATGGCAGGTTTCGTCGCCTCTTTTAGACTCTCATCATTGAGCGCCTCAAACCGAAGCCCGACCGTCTTGAATCCTTTGCCCTTGAGAAGCGTCACGATCTCTTGTTGTAACTGGAGTTGCTCGCCGCTCCCCGTCTGGCCGAGCGCGACTTTCACACTGACGTAATCTTCTTTGATGCGGACGTCCTTCACACCAGCTGTATCTCCAAGCGTACGGTTGATCGTCGGATCGATCAATCCTGCTAATTCTTCGCGAACTTGTTCTACTGTAAGCATGTCATTTCCCCCTAATTTCTGTCTCGCTAACAGTATATCAAAAAAAGCGTTTTCTTGAGGGAATGGAAATCAACAATTTCACGCGCAACAAAAAAACTCTCTACCCCGATGGGCAGAGAGTTTGAACCAAATTGTTCGAAGATTAACGCTTCGAGAATTGTAAGAATATCTTTAGTATTAGGTAAGTCCACAGCAGTCCCTTTATATCTAATATTTTTATGTCCAATAGTAAATACAAAGGTATAAGAATGGATAGATTCAGATATGAGTTGAACCAACTTGTGCCAAACTTATGATGTTAGTTGAATACACTTTTTGTAATACATTTAAGTTTGAACAATTACACACTAATTTATCGAGTTTTTTTCCAATGATTTCGGAAATGACTCGCTGCACCATTTTCAATAAATAGCTTCTCGAAAATCTCAACCAATTCTTCTTTTTCTTTTCCTAGAGCTTCCATTGAATGATCGTCAATGGAATGAGAATTAACATCAAATAACTTTCTATGCTGTTCGTTGTTTTTATAGAAGGAATCAGGAGATATTTGATTGAATTTAAGATATGTTTCAATGATTCTTCTCATTGAATTTAACATTGAGTTGACCAGATTGGCACTATATAAACTTCCTAATTCAAGCCACAGACACGCATAATGTGTATTGAAGTCTTCTTTTTCAGAATTAATTGGTTTAAAGTTTCTTTGTTCTATTCTATAAAAACCATGCAGTTGGTATTTATCTTTCTCTTCTTTACCGTCTCCATCCTCAGCCCGAACAAGTTTTTTGAAATTCCCATACGGTTGAACATTTAGATAGAAATGAACGTTGTGAGTTAAGCAAATAAAATAATCTTTCCCACTATTAAACTTGTCCTGATAATTATTGCGATACAGTTTTTGTATTTCAGCGATTATTAAATATTGCATGGTGTCATCATTCGAATTCATCGGATCATCGAATATAACGATTTTTGGTTTGTTGGTTTTACGCTCCAAATCACTAAGACTCTCAAGGAAATAGAGGAATGCTATGATGTTTTTCTCGCCAGTTGACAATTTATCTATTGGGCGAGTATCGTCGCCATCTTTAATCTGATAATGTTCAACTTCATGCTCATCTTTTTGTAAAATCAATTCTAATTCATTTTTTCCCGCTCGCTTTAATTTATCATTAATAATATCAACTAGCTGTGACGTGTTTTTAGTTTGTTTTATGATTTCTTTTTTCAAAATCTCTTTAGATGAAATTTGATTCTGTATGTAATTTATAGTTCCAGGTGCCGGATTTATTTTCTCACCTTTTATTTCAACTTTTTTTATTTCAATTTTTTCAGTTATTTCCGCGACTTTTTTTTCTAAATCCGATAATTCATATTTCTCGATCTCATATCCCTTCCAATCTTTTTTGTATTCCGATTTTTCCTTTAACAAAGTCGCTACATGATGTAACCGTAATTTGTTTTTAGCTTCTTCTTGTTCTTCAGTTAAGTTTTCAGTTAAAACATTATTCTTTTCAATCAACACTTTTACTTTTTCGTTAATTTCGATGAAACTAATAGGTTCCGTACTCTCCACCAAACTGACAGGTTCAAAACTACTTCTAGATTTCTCATTAAGCTTATTTTTTAACACTGATAATAAGCTCTCATATCGCTTTTTTGTTATCTCGATTTCATCATTTACTTTACTTATATCTTCATGAAATAAAGTGTAAAATTCATCTTTACGTAATGGTTGAATAGTCCGTAACTCTTCTTCTAGCTTCTCAATGTTTTTATATTGAGTATCTAATTCCATTTCATTACTTTTAATTTTGTCGACTGAAATCAAAGAGCGTAGTTCTTCTAGTCTCTCTTCTTTAATTTCGTTTCCACAAAACGAACAATTCTCACCCACTTCATGAATTTTTAAACCCATTTGTGCAAACTCTTTCTTTTGAGAATCATAATTGATCTCTTTTATAAAATAATCTTTCTCTTCAACTACATACTGTAAGATGTGATTTACTCGATTAATAACAGTATCAATTTCTATGTCATTAATTATGTAGGGTGATAATACGCCTTTGGTTTTTTCAATTAGTATATTCTCGTGTCGCTCTTTTTCGATTTCATCTAATGTATTGCAGATTAATACATCTTTCAGAAAATCATTTTTAAAATATGTCGGTTTTGCAACCCTTGGAGTGTCTAGTTCTTTAATTTGTTTAGCTTTTTTTGTCAAAAACGTATCTACTTCATTTTTTTGTTTTGATAATGAAGAATTTAAAGATTGTTTAGTCTTTAACAATGGATGTCGCTCTAACGGAATATCGCTCATCACTTCTCCAAAAGTCATTTCATCACCTAGAGAGTTTAACTCTCTACTTAGCTTTTGTTCATTTACTGCTAATTCCGACAACTCTAACTCTACCTTTTTCAAATCTTTATTAGCTTTAATATTCTCCTTGCCAAGAACAACAGCATTTAGTCTTTCGTCCTCTAAGATATTATCAAAACCATTAAAAACCCTAACGTCATATTCATGTTCAAATTGTTTAGTTATTATCTCGCATAGAGTAGACTTTCCTTTTCCATTTTTTCCGAAAATAAAATTTTTACTTTTAAACTCAACAAATCTATTGTTGTTTTCAATATCAAATATCGAATACTCTTGATTGGATAAATCAACACGGATAGTCATAACTATTCTAACTCCCTCCTATATTTTTAATTCCCTTTAAATTTTAATGTACAATTTCTTTCGGATGTAATCTATCGCACTTCCTCTTTCAGTTTCATTTGACATGAACGTACTGTCAGCATCTATTAACTTCTTAACCAACTCTTCTTTGTATATTACTGCGTGCGGAAATAATGCATTAAAACATAGCTCTAACATATATTTTTCAATCATTTCTTGCGCTTGAATATTTTTCATCAACATAATATCCTCAGCCATCTGCTCATTTTTAGAAAGATCTCTATATCTTATATTTTCTTCCTCTAATTTAATCTCTTTCTCTCTCTCATCTTTAGCTACCTTTTCCACTTTTTTAGAATTCTGCTCTTCATATTTTTGCCGAAGTATTTGATCGCGTCTTTTCAGAAGCTTATTCAATTTTTCCTTTTCTAATTTTTGAATATCTTCTTTCTTATATCTTCTATCAGCATTTCTAGAAGGTATAGGGTGAATACACTCAATGTTCAATTCTTTTAACCAGTTTCTTATAGTCCTTTGAGTTATTATCTTTTTCACTTTATATTTCCTCTCAAAATACTCAAGTATCTCCATTTGCTTAACAGTTTCATTTAGCTCCACGTTCATCAAATCAACCTCATTTCTCATAATTAATAAACACTATTTTCCTCATAATTTTTCCTCATCATTTTCCTGATGAGATATATCTAAAATGTTATGCTTAAGTCAGAAACAAAGGAAGGAGGAAGCTTCCACGAACCCAAGTTTCTTGAAAATCAAATACTAAAATTCTTCGCTAAAGAAAGGATGATTTTGTTATGGCTAGATTGCCAAATCAATATCTATTCGTAAAATCCATTGTTGATGTAAAGAGATTGTTTGATGAGGCAACAAAAAGCTACGTTGTCGTCGAGAGTCGAGATGCCTTCGAATACGTGGACGGTAAAAAAACAGAAAAAATTGTTGGTAAAAACATTACTCTAATGTGTACAAGAGATGATGAAGACTACGGAACAACTAAGACAGGTAAAAAAATCGCAAACTTAAAATATAAGCAGTTCGACATTAAAATTTCTAACACTAATTTTGATGTTCTATTGGGTACAAAAGTCAAATTGGATCCGAATAAGCTAGAAAAAGCTGTGGCATATAGAAATGATTTTGGAGAACAGGTATCTATCGTGTACAGCGATCTAGACATCGTCAAATAACTTTGAGTCACAACGTCAAGAAATTAAATTGACGTTGTGACTTTTCAAAAAAGGTGTGAGTTAAAATGCGAATCACGCAACGGAAACTTAATGGTATTTATGTTTTTGCCAGTATAGGAGTTTTATCTCTGGTGTGGATCTTACTACTCTCTCACAGTCATACAATTAATCACACAATTGGATCAGCTGGTTTTAGAGTAAGAGTGTCTGAGGATCAACTCAATTATATATTCTCCCTTGTAACTACAAGTATAATTTTCCCAACTTTATTTTTTTGGTCAATCAGAAATAAAATTTGGCAAGGAAGAAGAGCCTTCAAACGCTATTTTTTAATTTTGTCCGTACGGAAAGAAATGCTCGATGCTAACTTTCATGATGAACGATATTTAACAGAGCGCGTAGTTCGTATACCAAAAATTCGAATCGAATTTGATTCTAAAGATGCACACTCTGGCCGTCTAATAATCCGAGATTCAATCGAGTTCCACGAACGCCTTTCGAAAGCAACTTTCACTCCTGCTTTAAAAGGATTTCTAGTAGAAAACGTATATCAATCTCATGACGGTGATTATTGGATCTATGGTTTCATATCGGTCCACCAATTAAAATCCTCTAAGTTTGAATCACTAAACGATTATTTGAATTGGGCTCAAAAAAACACTAATAAATATCAATTAAGAATTGATGATCGTCTTTCTTTTGATTTGAAACACACACTATTAGTTGGCGCTACTCGCTCCGGAAAAACCTACGGACTAATAGGTTTATTACTTCAAATGTTAAACAAATCAGTTGCTTATGAATTATTTTTTGCCGATCCAAAAAATGATCAGTTAAAAAAAATAGGAAAATGGATTAGTCCACAAAACGCGGCTTTCAAAACTAAAGAACTGATCGATTTAATACACAAAGTCTATTTGAGACTCGAAGAAAGAGAACAAGAGATGGCTGAAGCCACATTGAATCGAATGACCGGTGACTACCGTGATGTGAATTTAAATCCCATCCTCCTTATTTTTGATGAATTCAGTTCATTCATAAATGTGCTAGATACAAAAGAAAAGAAAATTGTGTTAGGTGAACTTACAGCAATAGTTCAACGAGGCGCAGGTGCAGGCGTGTTTTTATTTCTTTTAATGCAAAAATCTGATGCCACCACTGTCCCTACGGCAATTCGGTCTAACCTACTATTAAAAATTGTTTTAGGCAACGCTCCAACAACCACATACACTACCACGTTTGAATCCAGTTCAGATATTCCCTTTTTTAAGTTCAGTCAAGGTCAAGGCGTTCTACTCGACGACACAATGTCAGTTCCGAGAGTGGTTAGCTTTCCGTTCTTACGATTTCTTGATGAATATAACAACGGACAAAAAGCACCTGCCTCACTGTGGAAACGTTAGTTACCGCTCTTAGCTCTTATGTTATGTGCTGCTAGCCCTGCAAGCAGGGCTAGCAAGGAGGGCGTCAGCCCGACGAGCTATTTGTTGCAGAACTCCGCTTTCCCTAATAAGCGGAGTTCCAATATAACCGAAAAAGTATGTTCCTATGTTTAAAGACTTGATTTAACAACGTTTTCCGCAAGCTAAACTGCTAAATAACACTTACTAATGGTTATTAGAAAGGATGAAGAAATAATGACAGTAACAGCTGATATTGATCAATTCACTCTGATACTTAAACCGAAGCACCTAGATTTTGATTTTAATGATTGGGGTGGTTGGAAAGCTGACAGTCTGATTGACGATTTCTTAGACAGATCTAGCTTAGAGATATTGTTCGGACAGATTGAAGATGCCGATGGTGGCTTTTTAAAAAACTACACCAAGGGTTATACGTTTAAAAACGCGCCATTTTATTTTCGGATCGCCTATCATCCTCTATATGTAAACATGGGAATTTCAATTTACTTTTCTGCTTATGCATGGAGTGAGTACAGAAAACGATTCGAAATCTATTTTAACAACCTTATTCACTTACACACATTTTTTCAATTAATTGATTCAAAGCAATATTCATTTAGGCTCAGTCGTGTGGATATGGCAGTGGATTTTAAAAACGAAGGTGTAGACATTGCCAAGATCTATCGTTCTCTACAGGCTGGAAGAACCGAGGTGAGATATAACCATGAGTAACAACGAGAAAAAATTCAAAAAAAATCATTCGAAAATTAGTACCGTCAGTAGCAATCACGAGGCACAAACAATTTATATTGGCACACGCGGTGAGAACATTGATTGCTTGCTAAGAATTTATGACAAAAAATCTGAACAGTTAGGTAAAAGCAAGCGATGACACATTTAAGACATGAGGCCGAAAAACTAGATGACTGGGTTCGTTTTGAAGCTGAATTTAAAGGCCGATATGCTCATCAGTTGACCGAGCAAATTCAAATGTGTGAAACCGATGAACAACTGAAAAATATCATTGTCGGTTCCCTAATCAGTAGGTATGGCATTTACTACAAAAAAGAAAGTAAAAAAAATAAGATGAACCGACCGAGTAAAGAAACTCAGAAAATGATAGATCTGATGAGTAATAGTAGTTTCTCGTTTGAATCTTCTACATCTAGAAACAATATGTTAAGCCAAACATTGCATCATCTCCAAAAGAATAGCGGTCTATTTCCGCTTTTTTGGAAAGCGGACGAAATATGGGGCGCTGGTACTTATATCGAGGTACTTAAATGGTTAGGTGATCAATACTATAGTAACTTCGAACCCAATGATGACCACATTCATTGGTTAAAAAAATATGGTTCCCTCTATAGACTAGAAGGCAAACCTTGGGAAGGATAATTTATTATGAATAAACCAAAAGTACGTGACAACCTTGAACACATTTTAAAAATTATCAACTCCATTGAAAATGGTAAAAGTACAATCAATAAACTTAATAATGATTCTGACTACCAGAAACATATTTATACGCCTGAGGTTCTATTAGCACAAATCAAAGATTGTGCAGATAAAGCACTAAAAGGCTTTGAAGAATATGAATGACTGAACTTTGTACCAATAACTTTAATGTTATTAAGATTTAGAAAGGAGAGAAAAAACACAATGAAAACCGAAATAAACCCTCCGTATTTGCTTACAAGAGAGCAAGCAGCAGCCTTCTTAGGAGTCGATCCAAAGTCATTTGATAAATATGTTCGGTCTCAAGATGCCTTAACTCGATTCATGATCGGTCGCCAAGAGCGCTACACAGTCGAAGCATTAACGCGGTTCATTACACAGCATTCTATTTAACATCCATTTGATTGATAATGTACTAGTTTCGGAATACAATTCAGTTGTATTCAACTAGCATCTATCAATCATTTTTTTTGAAAGGAATTGATAGTATGGCTAGTATCGTTAAACGTGGTAAAGCTTATAGAGCCCAAGTGTCGCTCTATAAAAATGGCAAGCATCAAAAACTCTCTAAAACATTTCAAACAAAAAAAGAGGCAGAGCTTTGGAGTTTGGAAATGGAGATAGCAAAAGGAGGTGGCAAAGAGTTAGTTCATCGAATGACTACATTCGCTGATTTTTTTGAAACGTGGATGTATCTAGTGAAAGCAAAGGATGTTAAGGAGACAACGTTCCAAAACTACCTTCAAGCGTCACAAATTATAAAGAAACTATTTAAAGACATTCGGCTAAAAGATTTAAACGATATCGTTGTACAGCAAAAAATTGATGAGTATGCTAAGACTCACTCACGTAAAACAACTCATGGCTTACTTGCAAAGATTAAAACATCTCTACATGATGCATATGCGAGAGGCTATATTGCTAACGATTTCTCTAAGCTGCTTAAAACACGCGGAGAAGTGCTTCCTAAGCGAAACAAAGCCCTGAGTATCACAAACCTTAGAAAGCTTCGTAAACACCTCCTAACGCATCCTCAAGATGAATTTAACTTATTAGTTCTACTAGCATTAGAAACAGGAATGAGACGAGGAGAACTATTAGCATTAAGACCTGACAGCTTATATATGTATGGAATAAAAGTAAGACATTCAATTAGTCCTACTTCCGAGGACACCTCATTAAAAACACTAAGCGCGAAACGTGACGTATCTATCAACAAAGAGGTCTATGAGTTAATTGCTAAAATACCCATCAAGGACACTGGTTATATCTTTAGTTTCGGAGGATTCAAACAATCAGAAAGACTCGCTGATCTATTAGATAGTCTTGAAATCCCGAGAACAACTTTCCATGGTCTAAGAGATACCCATGCATCATTCCTATTCTCACAGGATATAGATATTGCATATGTTTCTCAACGTCTAGGTCATAACAACATTCAGACTACACAGAACTACTATTTAGAATTAATGCCAGAAAAAAAGCACCAGCAAGATGCTGATGCTTTAAACCTCTTAAATTCTCTTTAATCATTAAATCGAATAGTTGCACCAACTTGAACCAAAAATTCTCTGCACACGTTGGTATAGCAACAAGTTGATTAACGCTTCGAGAATTGTGGTGCGCGACGTGCTGCTTTAAGACCGTATTTTTTACGCTCTTTCATACGTGCGTCACGAGTCAAGAAGCCTTTTTCTTTGAGGCTTGGACGGAATTCTGGGTCCGCTTGAAGAAGCGCACGTGATACGCCGTGGCGAATCGCTCCAGCTTGTCCTGTGAATCCACCACCGTTAACGTTAACGATTACATCGTATTTACCTTCTGTTTCAGTCAATACGAGTGGTGATTTAGCCATCATGATCAAAGTCTCATGACCGAAGTATTCTGAAATATCGCGGCCATTTACAACAACTTTACCGTCACCTGCAACGAGGTGAACGCGAGCCACCGAGTGTTTGCGGCGGCCTGTTCCGTAGTAACGTACATCTGCCATCGTTTAGTTCCTCCCTGTGTCCCGATTAACCGCGAAGTTCGTAAACTTCTGGTTTTTGTGCTTCGTGCTTGTGCTCAGCTCCAGCGTAAACGTGGAGTTTGTTGAATGATTGACGACCGAGTGATCCTTTTGGAAGCATCCCTTTGATCGCGAGTTCAAGCATACGCTCTGGACGTTTTGCAAGAAGCTCTTTTGCAGTTTGTGATTTCAAACCGCCTGGATGACCTGAATGACGGTAGTAGATCTTGTCATTCAACTTGTTACCAGTTAAGTGAATTTTCTCAGCGTTGATGATGATGACGTGGTCTCCGCAATCAACGTGTGGTGTGAAAGTCGGCTTGTGCTTACCGCGAAGAAGTGATGCTACTTCACTAGTCAAACGACCAAGTGTTTTGCCTTCTGCGTCGATAAGGAGCCATTTGCGTTCTACTTCAGATGCTTTTGCCATGAATGTCGTGCGCATGTGGAATACCTCCTAAAATGTCTGTTCGCTTAATTTTTTTACTGCTTGGGTGATGCTTTATCATAATCCTAGTTTACGGGGCTAAGATTGTGGTTCATCTCTCAATATGAAAATGAAATGCCAATGAATATAATACGATTTTATAAGGGGAATGTCAATCTACTTTTTCATAATTCACATTCCATAAATAAAGACCGTGCGGCGGTGCCGTAATTCCGGCCGTGCGGCGGTCTTTTTCGCCTAACATTCGGACGATATCGACCGGTTCGTACTTGCCCCTACCGACCTCGAGCAACGTCCCGACCATAATACGGACTTGGTTGTATAAAAAGCCCGATCCGACGAAACGAAAATACATCTCATCGCCCGTCTCCACAAGTTCCGCCTCATAGATTGTCCGCACGCGGTCAATCACTTCCGCTTTCGTCACGGAGAACGACGTGAAGTCGTGCGTACCGACCAAATGGATGAGGGCTTGTCGCATCCGTTCGAGATCGAGGTCATACGTTACCGTCACAGCGTGATGACGTCGAAACGGGTCGGCTTCTGCCCGCACGAAATAACGATACTCTTTCCGCTTTGCTCCGTAGCGGGCGTGGAAGTCTGTCTCGACGTCAACAGCGGTCTTAACGAGGATGTCATCCGGCAACATTGCATTCAACGCCTTGACGAAACGGTCGGCCGGCATTCCTAGGTGGGTATCAAAATGTAGCACTTGCCCCTTCGCATGGACGCGTGCGTCGGTACGACCAGAAGCCACGACTTTGACCGGCCGTCCATGCATCCGGTTCAACACCGCCTCCACTTCTGCTTGAATCGTGTTGCCGTTCGGTTGGACTTGATAGCCGGCATAGTTCGTCCCGTCATAGGCGATCGTTACTTTAATTCGTCTCATCCAATCCCTCGCAATCCTAACAGTATGAGCGTCAACACGACGAATGAGACGAGTAATGCCGTATCACGGCGATGCCACGTCATTTCCCGCCATCTCGTCCGTCCCTCGCCCCCTCGGTACCCACGAGCCTCCATCGCCGTAGCGAGGTCCTCAGCCCGCTTAAACGCCGATACGAATAACGGGATCATAAGGGGGACGACGGCTTTAAGGCGGTCTTTGATCGGACCACTCTTTAAATCGACGCCCCGGGCCTGTTGTGCTTTCATGATCCGGTCTGTCTCGTCAGCGAGCGTCGGCAAGAACCGCAGGGAGATGGACAACATGAGGGCGATCTCGTGCGCCGGTACTTTGAAGCGTTCGAGCGGACGGAGACCAGCCTCAATCGAATCCGTCAATTCCATCGGTGTCGTCGTGAGCGTGACGAGTGTCGTCAACATAACGAGATAGAAGAAACGGAGCGAGACGATCAGCCCCATCCGAATCCCTTCCGAGTAAATCGCGAACGGTCCGAACGAGACGAGCAAGTCCCCGTCCCGATTGAAGAACAGTTGTAAGAGAAGCGTGAAGATGATGAGAAACAAAATCATCCGCAATCCGTTCCATAAGTAACGCCATGACAGTTGCGACAGTTTGACCGCGAATAGCGTGAACGCGAGTAAGAACACGTTCGTCCATAAGTTGTCCGCCAAAAAGACGACAGGGATGAACAAGAGGATGAATAACGTCTTCGCCCGGGCATCGAGCGTATGAAGCCATGAGTGCCCGGGAATGTATTGTCCGATGATCACACGGGTCCCTCCTTTTGCAGCTGAGCGGCGATCCAATCCGCCAACTCGCGCTCTGTCCGTAACGATGGAGCCGGCTCCCCGAATGCGGGCGCGAGTTCGAGTGCGAGTTGCAGGACGTGTGGAACATCGAGTTGCAACGACTGAACGAGCGTTTCGTCACGGAATAAGACGAATGGATCCCCATCGAAGGCGATGGCTCCGCGTTCCATAACGACGACACGTTCAGCGTACGTCAAGACGTCATCCATGTCGTGCGAGACGAGAATGAGCGTCAACTCAAGTTCTTCTTTCAATCGTTTGAACAAACTGAGCATCTCCCGGCGCCCGAGTGGATCGAGCCCGGCTGTCGGTTCGTCGACGACCAATACGTCCGGACGGCTTGCGAGCACGCCTGCGATCGCCACACGACGCATTTGTCCGCCCGACAAGTCGAACGGGGACCGCGTCCATAGCGCCTCGTCTAGACCGACGAGACGGAGAGCGGCATGAGCCCGCTCTTTCGCTTCGGCCTCGGTCGCACCAAAATTACGCGGACCAAACATGACGTCGCGTTCGACCGTCTCTTCGAACAATTGATGTTCGGGATATTGAAAGACGAGCCCAACGCGGCGCCGAAGCGGGAGTAAGCTTTGTTTCTTGTCACGCCGTTTCGTGATCGCTCGGACCTCGATGTCGTCGACGACGACTTTCCCTTTCGATGGTCGCAACAGTCCGTTCAAATGTTGAACGAGCGTCGACTTTCCTGAGCCGGTATGGCCAAGAAACGCAACAAGCGCCCCCGACGGAATGGTAACATTCACATCGCGCAGCGCGGTTCGTTCAAACGGAGTATTCAATTGGTAAAGGTAAGTCACTTCTTCAATGCTAATCGGCATAGATGATTCACCAACTCCGAATGTTGTAGCATCAGACGATCGAGTGGAATGCCTCGTTCCTTCAGTTCGAGTTGCATCCTGACAATGAACGGCACATCGAGTTGGATGGCACGTAACGCGTCCGGATGTTGAAACACGTCTTCAGGTGTCCCCGTCATGGCGATTTCGCCTTTAGACAGAGCAATAATACGATCAGCAAACAATACTTCGTCGAGCTCGTGGGTAATAGCGACAACGGTCATCCCTTCTGAGACGAGCTGTTGCACCGTTTGTAACACCTCTTTGCGCCCGATCGGGTCAAGCATCGAGGTTGCTTCATCGAGCACGAGGACATGCGGGCGCATTGCGAGAGCCGAAGCAATCGCAACACGCTGCTTTTGTCCACCGGATAACTGATGCGGTTCACGGTCCGCTAGTTCCGATAATCCAACGCGCGCTAGACTGTCATCAATTCGACGAACCATTTCTTGACGTGGAAGTCCCATGTTTTCGAGAGAGAATGCCACATCATCGCGCACGGTCGCCCCGACAAACTGGTTGTCGGGATTTTGGAAGACGACACCGACCCGTTTACGAACGTCCCACACGTCTGTGGCGTTCGTCGGATCGAGTGTCTCTACCCGGACTTCTCCTTCTTGAGGAAGCAAAAGCCCGTTCCACAGTTTCGTTAAAGTCGACTTACCAGAACCGTTATGGCCGACGATGGCGAGCCATTCCCCTTTGTATACATCGAGTGACAGCCCATTTAAGGCTGGCTCGGTCTGTCCCGGGTAACGAAACACGATATCGCGTACCATAATCTGCGTTTCCATCTGTCGACTCCTTTCCGATGTGGAAACAGGGCAATACGTCACCGCATGCCCTGTTGACTGCCTAATGAATTAGACGAGTTCGATGATTACAACTTCAGCACCGTCACCGCGGCGTGGGCCGACTTTCATGATGCGTGTGTATCCACCTTGACGTTCAGCGTAGCGTGGTGCCACGTCTTCGAACAATTTTTGGATTGCGTCTTTTTCTCCAGCGTTCTCTTTGCGAACGAATGAAGCTACTTGACGACGGGCATGAAGATCGCCACGTTTCCCAAGAGTGATCAATTTTTCAACGACTGGGCGAAGTTCTTTCGCTTTTTGTTCAGTTGTTTGAATGCGCTCGTTGATAATAAGGTCAGTTGCAAGATCACGCAAAAGTGCCTTACGTTGTGAGCTTGTACGGCCAAGTTTCGAATAAGCCATTACATTTCCCTCCTTCGGTTGAACTTAGTCTTCTTTACGCAAGCCCAAACCGAGCTCGTCCAACTTGAGTTGAACTTCTTCGAGTGATTTACGTCCGAGGTTACGGACTTTCATCATCTCTTCCTCAGATTTGTTTGCGAGTTCTTGAACAGTGTTGATGCCAGCGCGCTTCAAGCAGTTGTACGAACGAACTGAGAGATCGAGTTCTTCAATCGTCATTTCGAGTACTTTTTCTTTTTGGTCTTCTTCTTTCTCGACCATAATTTCTGCATTGAGAGCTTCGTCAGTCAAGCCAACAAAGATGTTCAAGTGTTCTGTCAAAATTTTCGCCCCGAGCGATACCGCTTCTTCCGGACGGATTGAACCATCTGTCCACACGTCTAATAGAAGCTTATCGAAGCTAGCGTCTTGACCGACACGTGTTTTGTCTACTTCGTAGTTCACGCGTTGAATCGGTGTGTAGATCGAATCGATTGGAATGACACCAATCGGCATATCATCACGTTTGTTATCTTCTGCCTGGACGTAACCACGACCACGGCGAGCAGTCAAACGCATGCGAAGCGTCGCGTTGTCAGCGAGAGTCGCGATGTGGAGCTCAGGATTCAAGATTTCAACGTCGCTATCATGGGTAATGTCTGCCGCAGTGACAGCACCGGCACTTGAAACATTAATCTCAAGCGTCTTCTCTTCGTCCGAGTACACTTTGAGCGCTAACTTCTTCAGGTTTAATACGATTTGTGTGACGTCTTCGACGACACCGTCAATCGTAGAGAACTCGTGAAGCACGCCATCGATTTGTACTGCCGTTACCGCTGCACCAGGGAGCGATGACAATAAAATTCGACGCAGTGAGTTACCGAGAGTCGTGCCATATCCACGTTCAAGCGGTTCGACTACGAATTTACCAAACGTAGCATCCTCGCTGATTTCGACCGTTTCGATCTTTGGTTTTTCAATCTCGATCATCTGAACCCCTCCTTGAGTGTATCCTGCCATGCAGCTTGCACTGCATTGTATATGCTGTCCGTGCTAGGTAAGCCCATCACACGCTCAAGCGATTATACGCGGCGACGTTTTGGAGGGCGGCAACCGTTGTGCGGAACTGGAGTTACGTCACGGATTGCAGTTACTTCAAGACCAGTAGCTTGGAGGGCACGGATAGCCGCTTCACGTCCAGCACCAGGACCTTTAACGTTAACTTCTACTGTACGCATACCGTTGTCCATTGCAACTTTCGCTGCAGTTTCAGCAGCCAATTGTGCTGCGAACGGAGTCGATTTACGTGATCCTTTAAATCCAAGGTTACCAGAAGTAGCCCATGAGATCGCGTTACCTTGCGTATCAGTGATAGTGATGATTGTGTTGTTGAATGTAGAACGGATGTGTACCACACCGACTTCAACATGTTTTTTAACTTTACGTTTAGAACGTACGTTTTGCTTACGTTTCGCCATTGTTCAATTCCCTCCTTTACTTCTTCTTGTTCGCTACTGTACGGCGTGGGCCTTTACGAGTACGCGAGTTGTTCTTCGTGTTTTGACCGCGAACAGGGAGACTACGACGGTGACGGACACCGCGATATGCGCCGATTTCGATCAAACGCTTAATGTTGAGTGAAACTTCACGACGAAGGTCACCTTCAACTTTGATTCCGTCGATTGCTTCACGGATACGGTTGATTTCGTCCTCTGTCAAATCACGTGTGCGCGAATCTTCAGATACGTTTGCAGCCTTCAAAATTTCTTGTGCTCTTGTTTTACCAATACCAAAGATGTATGTGAGCGAAATAACGATACGTTTTTCGCGTGGAATATCTACACCAGCAATACGTGCCATGTGTGCACCTCCTCTTAGATTAACCTTGTTTTTGTTTGTGTTTCGGGTTTTCGCAAATTACCATTACTTTACCCTTACGACGAATAACTTTACATTTTTCGCAGATCGGTTTTACCGACGGTCTTACTTTCATGATTATACCCTCCTCCTGGAAAAATCGGAGTTACTTGTAACGGTACGTAATCCGCCCGCGAGTCAAGTCGTACGGAGACAACTCGACAGTTACGCGGTCACCTGGAAGGATTCGAATGTAGTGCATCCGAATTTTCCCTGAGACGTGCGCGAGCACCGTGTGGCCGTTTTCTAACTCCACTTTAAACATTGCGTTTGGAAGTGGTTCGACAACAGTGCCTTCCACTTCAATGACATCTTGTTTCGCCATCATTTATTCCCCTTTCTATATGAAGATATTTAGGAGCACAGACGATCTATCGCATTGTACTGTGAGAGAAGGATCCGTAACGGATCAGCACGAAGCAATAGAGCCTCATTCACCGGAATCGAGTTTCGTTAAAATCTCGTATCCATCGTCTGTGATGGCGATGGTGTGCTCAAAGTGGGCGCACATGCTACCGTCCACTGTCACAACTGTCCAGTTGTCAGCCAGTGTTCGAACATAGCGTTGACCAGCGTTCACCATCGGTTCGATAGCTAACGTCATTCCAGTCTTCAGGCGTGGCCCTTTCCCCGGTGGACCATAGTGTGGGATTTGCGGTTCTTCATGCAAATTTTGTCCAACACCATGACCGACGTATTCGCGGACGACCGAAAAATCGTGTGACTCGACATACGCTTGAATCGCATGTGAGATATCCGTTAATCGTTGCCCAGCCTTGGCGTGCTCCAATCCTTTATACAGACTTTCTTCAGTTACGTCAAGTAACCGCTGTGTCTCTTCCGAGATTGTCCCGACTGGATAAGTCCAAGCCGAGTCTCCATGGTATCCGTTATAGTGAGCACCGATGTCGATGGAGATAATATCTCCGTCGTTCAATACCCGCTTTCCGGGAATGCCATGAACAAGTTCTTCATTCACCGACGCGCAAACACTACCGGTAAACCCGTTGTAGCCTTTGAACGAAGGTGTTGCACCTTGGCTGCGAATGTAATCTTCCGCAATCCGATCGAGGTCAAGCGTCGTGATTCCTGGTTTGATATGCTCTTTGAGCACCTGGTGCGTTCGAGCAACAATTTGCCCAGCCTCACGCATAATCGCAATTTCACGAGGCGTCTTCGTGATGATCATTCAGTATCACCGAGTAACGCTTTGACATCGGCATAAACAACATCGATTGGACGATCTCCATCCAATGTACGAAGATACCCTTTTTTAGCGTAAAAGTCAATGAGTGGTTTCGATTGCTCGATGTTGACGTCAAGGCGACGGCGGACCGTTTCCTCTTTATCGTCTTCACGTTGCATGAGTGCCGACCCATCCACATCACAGATGCCTTCCACTTTTGGTGGGTTGAAGATCACATGATATGTCGCTCCACACGTCGGGCAGATCCAACGACCTGTCAAACGCGGAACGAGAATTTCCGCATCCACATCAATGTTGACGACGTGGTCAATCTGTTTTCCCAAATCTTTAAGCAAACTTTCGAGTGCCTCTGCTTGAGCAACAGTACGCGGGAATCCATCGAGCAAGAAGCCGTTTTTCGTATCATCTTGACTCAAGCGCTCACGTACGATTCCGATTGTTACCTCATCCGGTACGAGTTCACCTTTATCCATGAACGATTTTGCTTCTTTTCCGAGTGGCGTTCCGCCTTTGATTGCCGCACGAAACATGTCGCCTGTCGAAATGTGTGGGATTTGATACTCTTCGACGATTTTAGCCGCTTGAGTCCCTTTCCCTGCACCCGGTAAGCCCATGAGTACTAGATTCATCTCAGTTAGCCTCCAGTTTTGTTTTTCACGAACAGGTCGTAACACGACAGGAAGGAAGGGTTCACCCTTCCTTCCGCTTTAACGGATAAAGCCTTTGTAGTGTCGTTTTACGAGTTGGCTTTCGATTTGTTTCATCGTTTCGAGGGCTACCCCGATGACGATCAACAAGCTCGTCCCTCCGATTTGCACCGAAGTTGGAAGACCGGCAAGCTTAATGAAGATTGTCGGCATGATCGCGACGAGCGATAAGAAGATCGCTCCGAAGAAAGTCAATCGATAGAGCAACTTCGTGATGTACTGTTCTGTTTGCGCCCCAGGACGAATCCCAGGAATATAACCACCTTGCTTCTGCAGGTTTTCTGCCATTTGTTCCGGGTTGACCTGAACAAACGTATAGAAGTAAGCGAACGCGATGATGAGCGCTACATAGATCGACATTCCGATTGGAGCTGTCGTATCAAAGTAAGTCTGCAACTTTTGCGTCGTTTCCGGAGAAGCAATGAAGCTTGCAACAGTTGGCGGTGTCACCATGAAGGAAATCGCGAAGATAACCGGGATAACACCAGCCGCGTTTAGCTTGATCGGCAAGTGCGTCGACTGACCGCCCACTGGGGTACGGTTCGCCGTGCGCTTCGCATATTGAATCGGGATTTTGCGCGCCGCTTGTTGAACATAAATGATCCCAACCGTCACAGCCAAAATGACCAACGCCAATACAACCAAGTAAACAATGTTAATGAATAACGCATCTCCAGCATTTTGGAGTTTCGTTTCATAAATCTGCGTGAAGATTCTTGGGAACCCAGCGATGATACCGGCGAAGATGATGATGGAAATACCATTCCCAACACCTTTCTCCGTCGTCATCTCACCTAAGAACATCAAGAACGCTGTACCTGCAGTGAGTACAATCGCGATCACAAAGTAGGTCGCCGTTCCCCACGTCTCATTGACGAGACCTGGGTAGAGACGGTTGAATCCGAACGACAATGATGTCGCTTGAATAAATCCTAAGATGATCGTTCCATAGCGCGTGACCGTCGCTAACTTCTTACGACCCGCCTCACCTTGTTTCGCCCATTCGGCAAACTTCGGTACGACGTCCATTTGTAAGAGTTGCACGACGATCGATGCCGTAATGTACGGCATGATCCCCATTGCGAACAGGGAGAAGTTCTGTAAAGCATTTCCTCCAAACAAGTTCAAGAAGTCTAAAAGACCACCTGAGTCAAAACGCAACACATCCGTATTCACCATCGGCACCGGGATATGGGCCCCGATGCGGAAAATGATGATGATTGCGAGTGTGAAGAGAATACGCTGTCGAATATCTTTCACGCGCCACATATTGGAGATCGTCTGAAACATCAGATCACCTCAACTGAACCGCCAGCTGCTTCGATCGCTTCTTTCGCTGCACCCGAGAATTTGTTGGCTTTTACAGTCAATTTCGTTTCAAGCTTGCCGTTAGCAAGTACTTTGATCCCGTCTTTAGCAGAGCTGACAACACCAGTCTCGATTAAGAGTTCTGGAGTAACTTCAGTACCTGCCTCGAAACGGTTAAGCGTGTCTAGGGAAACAACTGCATACTCTTTACGAGTAGGGTTGTTGAAACCGCGTTTTGGAAGACGACGGTAAAGTGGGTTTTGCCCACCTTCAAATCCTGGACGAACGCCACCGCCCGAACGAGCTTTTTGACCTTTGTGTCCACGGCCAGAAGTTTTACCGTTACCAGTCGCCATACCGCGACCGACACGGTTGCGTTCGTGACGTGAACCTGGAGTTGGCTTCAATTCATGGAGTTTCATAGTGGCACCTCCTTATTTATTAAGATCGTTTGATTATTCGTTGATTTCTTTTACAGTCACAAGGTGCGACACTTTTTTGACCATACCGCGCATCGCGACGTTGTCAGGGACAACGACTGTCTGATGCATTTTGCGAAGACCAAGTGTACGTACTGTTACACGCTGATCCTCAGGACGGCCAATAATGCTGCGTGTGAGGGTGATTGCGAGTTTCGCCATGTCTAGTTCCCTCCCTTATTTAAGAAGTTCTTCTACGCTTTTACCGCGTAGTTTAGCAACTTCCTCTGCTTTTTTAAGCTCTGTCAAGCCTTTAACCGTCGCGCGGACGATGTTGATTGGTGTGTTAGAACCTAACGATTTCGAAAGGATGTCACCTACACCTGCAAGTTCGAGTACGGCACGAACCGGACCACCTGCGATAACCCCAGTACCTTCAGAAGCTGGTTTCATGAATACACGACCTGCTCCGAATACTCCTGTGATTTCGTGTGGAATTGTTGTACCGACCATTGGTACTTGAACCATGTTTTTCTTAGCGGCTTCAATAGCCTTACGGATCGCTTCTGGCACCTCTTGTGCCTTACCTGTACCGAAACCGACGTGACCATTCTTGTCACCTACGACTACGAGAGCGGCGAAACGGAAGCGACGGCCACCTTTCACGACTTTCGCGACGCGGTTTACGGTAACAACGCGTTCTTCGAGTTGTTCCATGTTAACGTCTAACTGGCGCATCGAGTGTCCCCTCCTTTTTATTAGAATTTAAGACCTGCTTCACGAGCTGCTTCAGCAACAGCTTTGACGCGGCCATGATAGAGGTATCCACCACGGTCGAACACAACAGTGTCGATACCTTTCTCGAGTGCACGTTCAGCAGCAAGTTTACCGACAGCTTTCGCTGCTTCAACGTTACCACCGTTTGTAAGATCGAGAGCTTTATCTTTCGAAGATGCTGACACAAGCGTTGTTTGTGACGCGTCATCGATGAGTTGTACGTAAATGTGTTTGCTTGAGCGGAATACGTTCAAACGTGGACGAGCTGCTGTCCCCGTGATCGTACGACGTACACGAGCATGACGCTTTTTACGAACTGCATTTTTATCTGCTTTTGTGATCATTTATGCCACTCCTTTCCGTTCATTTCGTGACGAATTACTTACCAGTCTTACCTTCTTTACGGCGAATACGTTCATCAGAGTAACGAACACCTTTACCTTTGTAAGGTTCTGGAGCACGGTACGAGCGGATTTGAGCAGCAACGTGACCGACGCGCTCTTTGTTAATCCCTTTTACGATGATTTGCGTGTTTGAAGGTACTTCGATCTCGATGCCTTCTTCAGCAACGTACTCGATTGGGTGCGAGTAGCCGAGGCTGAGGACGAGTTTGTTCCCTTGCTTAGCAGCACGGTAACCAACCCCTGAGATCTCAAGTGTTTTCTGGAATCCGTTAGACACACCTTCCACCATGTTGGCGATAAGGGCACGTGTCGTACCGTGGATCGTACGGTTCTCTTTCGAGTCATCCGGACGAACGACAGTCAATTCGTTCTCTTCAACTTTGATTTCCAATGCTGGGTTAGCTGAAAGCGAAAGTTCACCTTTAGCACCTTTTACTGTGACCGTGTTGTCTTCTGCAACTGTTACAGTAACGCCAGCTGGAATCGTAACTGGTTTTTTACCAATACGTGACATTGATTACACCTCCGTTCTTGTTAGAAAAGTGACTTACCAGATGTAGGCGAGCACTTCGCCGCCGACTTGTTGTTGGCGAGCTTCTTTATCAGTCATAAGACCTTTTGATGTCGAAAGAACTGCGATACCGAGTCCTCCGAGTACTTTTGGTACTTCATCTGCTTTTGCATATACACGAAGACCTGGTTTCGAAATACGTTTGAGACCAGTGATAACACGTTCGTTGCTTGCTCCATACTTAAGGAAAAGACGAAGTGTACCTTGTTTAGCGTCCTCGATATATTCAACATCGCGAATGAAACCTTCACGCTTGAGGATCTCTGCAACCTCACGTTTGATATTAGAAGCTGGAAGCTCCAATTTTTCATGGCGAACCATGTTAGCGTTACGGATACGTGTAAGCATATCTGCAATTGGGTCTGTCATTACCATGCGATGTACCTCCTTTCACACTGTTAGTGGATTACCAGCTTGCTTTTTTAACACCAGGGATTTGACCTTTGTATGCAAGATCACGGAACTTGATACGGCTGATCCCGAATTTACCCATGTAACCATGTGGACGACCTGTGATGCTGCAACGGTTGTGCAAGCGAACAGGTGACGAGTTACGTGGCAATTTGCTGAGTCCGATATAATCGCCTTCAGCTTTCAATTGTGCACGTTTCTCAGCGTACTGGGCAACGAGTTTCTCGCGTTTGATTTCGCGATTCACCATTGACTTTTTAGCCATGTTGTCGACCTCCCTTTAGATTATTTTTGGAATGGCATTCCGAGAAGTGTGAGCAATTCACGTGCTTCTTCGTCTGTGTTCGCTGTTGTAACAACAACGATATCCATACCACGTACTTTAGAGACTTTATCGTAATCGATCTCAGGGAAAATAAGTTGCTCTTTCACGCCAAGCGTGTAGTTACCGCGTCCGTCGAATGCTTTCTTCGATACACCGCGGAAGTCACGTACACGTGGAAGTGAAACAGTTACCAATTTGTCGAGGAAATCGTACATGCGCTCGCCACGAAGAGTTACTTTCGCACCGATTGGCATGCCTTCACGAAGTTTGAAACCAGCGATTGATTTCTTAGCCTTCGTTACGAGTGGTTTTTGACCAGAAAGAATTGATAATTCTTCCACTGCCATATCAAGTGCTTTCGAGTTCGAAACAGCGTCACCTACACCCATGTTGATGACGATCTTGTCGACCTTCGGTACTTGCATGACTGAGTCATAGTTGAATTTATCCATCATCGCTTTCACGATGTCGCTTTTATACTTCTCTTGCAAACGGTTCATAGTCGAATGGACCTCCTTTCGTCACGTTCTTCTTATTTATCGAGTACTTCGCCCGATTTCGCGACACGAACTTTTTTACCATCGACTACTTTGAAACCAACACGAGTTGGTTTGCCCGTTTTCGGGTCGAGTGGCATGACGTTCGAGACGTGAATTGGTGCTTCGATTTCAAGGATACCGCCTTGTGGATTCGCTTGTGATGGTTTCGAGTGTTTTTTAATCACGTTGATACCTTCTACGACTACGCGGTTCTTGCTTGGCATCGCTTTGAGGATAACCCCTTGCTTGCCTTTATCTTTACCAGACATTACCTGGACTGTATCGCCTTTTTTAACATGCATCGTTTGCGCACCTCCTTATAGGATTGAAATTGGAAATTAAAGTACTTCCGGTGCCAACGAAACGATCTTCATGAATTCTTTTTCACGAAGTTCACGTGCAACTGGCCCGAAGATCCGTGTGCCGCGTGGGCTCTTGTCATCTTTGATGATGACTGCTGCGTTCTCATCGAAACGGATGTACGAACCATCTTTACGACGAGCGCCGCGTTTTGTACGAACGACAACTGCTCTGACAACGTCACCTTTTTTAACAACGCCACCTGGTGTTGCTTGTTTTACCGTCGCGACGATGATGTCACCGATGTTGGCAGTCTTACGACCTGAACCACCGAGGACTTTAATTGTCAACAGTTCACGCGCGCCAGAGTTGTCTGCTACTTTCAAGCGAGATTCTTGTTGAATCATGCGAGTGTACCTCCCTCCGGATGTTTATAGATCCGAACTGTTATTAGATGATTACTGATTCTTCGATTACTGTTACGAGACGGAAACGTTTGTCTTTCGAAAGTGGACGTGTTTCCGCGATGCGTACGATATCGCCAACCTTAGCGACATTGTTCTCATCATGCGCTTTAAATTTGTTCGTGCTGTTCACACGTTTACCATAAAGCTTATGACGTACTTTTGTTTCAACTGCAACGACGATCGTTTTGTCCATTTTGTCAGACACGACGCGTCCAGTGAGCACTTTACGCTGATTGCGTTCCATGAGTGTTACCTCCTCTTCAAGAATCCGATTAGATTAGCCGTTGTTGATGCCGAGTTCGCGTTCACGAAGAATCGTTTTAGCACGCGCAATCGACTTGCGTACTTCACGGATACGAGCAGGATTCTCAAGCTGACCTGTAGCTAATTGGAAACGAAGGTTAAAGAGTTCTTCTTTCCACTCGCCTACTTTACCGTTGAGCTCTTCAGTTGTTGATTGACGGAGATCAGTTGCTTTCATTCGTATCACCACCATTTTCTTCACGTTTCACGAACTTACATTTGACTGGAAGTTTGTGCGATGCAAGACGAAGCGCCTCACGTGCCACTTCCTCAGATACACCTGCGATTTCGAACATTACTTTGCCAGGCTTAACTACAGCTACCCAGCCTTCTGGAGCACCTTTACCCGAACCCATTCGGACTTCGAGAGGCTTTTTCGTGTATGGCTTGTGTGGGAAGATCTTGATCCACACTTTACCACCACGTTTCATATAACGTGTCATTGCGATACGTGCTGATTCGATTTGACGGTTTGTGATCCAGCTCGCTTCGAGCGATTGGAGACCGAATTCACCGAAATGTACTGTTGTGCCGCGTTTTGCATTCCCGCGCATTTTACCACGGTGTACACGACGATATTTCACGCGTTTAGGTAACAACATAGTGTGTTGCCTCCTTCCTGAAAGAGTGTTTATTATTCAGCGTTTTTCGCTGTGTTGTTTTTAGTTGGAAGAACTTCACCATGGTACAACCAGACTTTAATTCCGATCTTACCATAAGTTGTGTCTGCTTCAGCTGTTCCGTAGTCGATGTCGGCACGGAGTGTGTGAAGTGGAACTGTTCCTTCCGAGTACTTCTCTGAACGAGCGATATCAGCGCCACCAAGACGACCAGAAACTTCTGTTTTGATCCCTTTGATGCCTGTACGCATCGAACGTTGGATTGATTGCTTCATTGCACGACGGAAAGATACGCGACCTTCCAATTGACGAGCGATGTTTTCAGCAACGAGTTTTGCAACAGCGTCCGCGTTTTTCACTTCAACAACGTTGATGTGAACACGTTTGCCTTCTGCAAGTTTCGTGATGTTTTTACGGAGTGACTCGATTTCCGAACCACCTTTACCGATAACCATACCTGGCTTCGCAGTGTGAAGCGAAATGTTCACGCGATTTGCAGCGCGCTCGATTTCTACTTTAGAAACACTAGCATCCTTCATTTTGTTTTCGATGTATTCACGAATAACGAAGTCTTCATGAAGGAGATCTGCGTAGTCTTTCTCAGCGTACCAACGCGAATCCCAGTCTTTGATAATACCAACGCGAAGACCGTGCGGATTTACCTTTTGACCCACTACATATCCCTCCTTATTTTTCAGTTACCACGATGTGGATGTGGCTTGTGCGTTTGTTAATACGGCTTGCGCGACCCATCGCACGTGGGCGGAAGCGTTTGAGTGTTGGACCTTCGTTGACAAAAGCTTCTGTGACAACAAGGTTCTCAATGTTCATATCGTAGTTGTGCTCTGCGTTTGCAATCGCCGACTTCAATACTTTTTCAACGACTGGCGACGCTGCCTTGTTCGTGTGAGCAAGGACAGAGAGCGCTTCGCCGACTTGTTTCCCGCGAATTAAGTCTACAACGAGACGTGCTTTGCGAGGAGCAAGACGGACCATATTAGCTGATGCTTTAGCTTGCATGGATTTGACCTCCCCTCAAATTACCGTTTCGTTTTCTTGTCTGATCCGTGACCTTTGTACGTGCGTGTTGGAGCGAACTCACCAAGTTTGTGACCAACCATGTCTTCTGTCACGAATACTGGTACGTGTTTACGACCATCGTGTACACCGAACGTGTGACCCATGAATTCTGGGAAGATCGTCGAGCGACGTGACCAAGTTTTAATAACTTGCTTTTCACCAGATTCGTTGAGTTTGTCAACTTTAGCGAGCAAATGGTGATCTGCGAATGGACCTTTTTTCAAGCTGCGACCCATGATAGAACCTCCCTTTGGAATGATTCGGGAACGGCTCTTTCGAACCGCCCGAGAATCATGTAGTGATTATTTCTTACGGCGACGAAGGATGTACATGTCGCTCGATTTGTTTTTCTTACGTGTTTTAAGACCAAGAGCTGGTTTACCCCAAGGAGTAAGTGGGCCCGAACGACCGATTGGCGCACGACCTTCACCACCACCGTGTGGGTGATCAACCGGGTTCATTACAGAACCACGTACTGTTGGGCGTTTGCCTAACCAACGTGAACGTCCTGCTTTACCGATGTTTACGAGTTCGTGTTCTTCGTTACCAACTGAACCGATTGTCGCGCGGCAAGTGCCGAGGAACAAGCGTGATTCACCTGACTGAAGACGAACGATGACGTACTTGCCGTCACGTCCTTGGATTTGTGCCGATGCACCAGCCGCACGAACAAGCTGACCGCCTTTACCAGGCTTAAGCTCGATGTTGTGGATAGTAGTACCGACAGGGATGTTTGCGAGTGGCAACGCGTTCCCTACTTTGATATCCGCTTCTGGGCCAGCCATGATTTCCATGCCTACTTTGATCCCTTTAGGAGCGAGGATGTAACGTTTCTCACCATCTGCATAGTTGATGAGGGCGATGTTCGCTGAACGGTTTGGATCGTACTCGATCGTTGCTACGCGTCCGACGATGCCATCTTTGTTACGTTTGAAATCGATGATACGGTATTTACGTTTGTGTCCGCCACCTTGGTGACGTACAGTCAAACGACCTTGGTTGTTACGTCCGCCTTTTTTCGAAAGCTTTTCAGTTAACGATTTTTCAGGGCGATTCGTAGTGATCTCTGCAAAGTCGAGAGATGTCATATTACGGCGACCGTTAGTGGTCGGCTTAAACTTTTTAATTGCCATCGAGGATTCCCTCCTTTTCTTGTAAAGTAATCAATTAACCGAGGAAGTCGATTGTGTTGCCTTCAGCAAGAGTTACGATCGCTTTCTTACGACGCGATGTGTAACCAGAGTGACGACCGACACGTTTCGCTTTCGGTTTCATGTTCATTGTGTTTACCGAAGCAACTTTCACGTTGAAGATTGTTTCGATAGCGTGTTTCACTTGCGATTTAGTCGCTTTAACTTCGATCTCGAAAACGTATTTGTTAGCTTCCATGAGGCTAACTGAACGTTCAGTGATGATCGGGCGTTTGATGATATCGTATGCTTGAGCCATTATGCAAGCACCTCCTCTACCTTCGCAACCGCATCTTTAGTGAAGATGACTTTGTCGTTAGCAACGAGGTCAAGAACGTTCACGCCTGCTGCTTCGATCACAGTCACTCCTGGGATGTTACGAGCTGCGAGAGCGATAGTCTCATTGTAGTCCGCTGTGACTACAAGAGCCTTACGTTCTACTGAAAGGCTGTTAAGTACAGCAGCCATATCTTTTGTTTTTGGTGCATCGAAAGCAAGGCCTTCGAGGACGATCATTTCGTTGTTTTGTACTTTCGTCGACAAAGCCGAGAGAAGTGCAAGACGACGAACTTTCTTAGGAAGCTTGTAAGAGTATGAACGTGGAGTTGGACCGAAGACTGTTCCACCACCAACCCATTGTGGTGAGCGGATCGAACCTTGGCGCGCACGACCAGTTCCCTTTTGTTTCCATGGTTTACGGCCGCCACCGCGTACTTCCGAGCGACCTTTCGTATCGTGAGTACCTTGACGGCGTGATGCTTGTTGCATGACGATCGCGTCATAAAGTACTGATTCGTTTGGCTCGATACCGAAGATGGCTTCTGCCAATTCGATTTCGCCAACTTGTGAACCTGTTTGGTTAAGCAAAGCTACTTTAGGCATTCGTAATTCCTCCTTTCCGTGCAGTTAATTAGTTACCTTTTACCGCTGTTTTGATGATGACGTTCGACTTGCGAGCGCCTGGGATTGCGCCTTTAACGAGTACAAGGCCACGTTCCACGTCAACTTTAACAACTTCAAGGTTTTGAATCGTTTTACGCTCTCCGCCCATTTGACCAGGAAGAAGTTTCCCTTTGAATACGCGGTTAGGAGCTACAGGACCCATCGAACCAGGACGACGGTGGTAGCGCGAACCGTGAGCCATTGGTCCACGTGATTGTCCGTGACGCTTGATCGCACCTTGGAATCCTTTACCTTTTGAAGTACCTGTAACGTCTACTAATTCACCTGCAGCGAAAATGTCCGCCTTGATCTCTTGACCGATTTCGTATCCTTCTACTGAAGTACGAATCTCTTTGATGAAGCGCTTAGGTGTCGCGTTTGCTTTCGCAGCGTGACCTTTTGCCGGTTTGTTTTGACGTGATTCTTTCACGTCGCTGAAACCGAGTTGAACTGCTTCGTAACCGTCTGTTTCAACTGTTTTAAGTTGAAGCACGACGTTTCCTTCGACAGCAACTACTGTTACTGGTACGACTTCGCCTGCTTCGTTGAAGATTTGAGTCATACCGAGTTTTGTTCCTAAGATTCCTTTAGCCATGAGATACACCTCCTGTTTAATAATTATTGTCTCTTCTGGCTAGTATCTACTATATGAAGAATTAAAGTTTGATTTCGATGTCAACACCTGATGGTAATTCGAGGCGCATAAGCGCATCAACCGTTTTTGGTGTTGGGTTGACGATGTCGATCAAGCGTTTGTGTGTACGCATCTCGAACTGCTCACGAGCATCTTTGTACTTGTGAACCGCACGAAGGATCGTGTAGATCGATTTGTCAGTTGGAAGCGGGATTGGTCCCGAAACCTTTGCACCTGAACGCTTCGCAGTTTCAACGATTTTCTCAGCTGATTGATCGAGAACGCGATGGTCGTATGCTTTTAAACGAATACGGATTTTTTCATTTGCCATGTAAGTTTCCCTCCTTTGTCGCCTATTTTAAAAATAGACAGTTCTCCGCGGAAATTTCCACACCGGCCATGGCAAAGCTGCCTGGCGTGTCATAACCTCCCGCTTCATCGCAGCGTGCTTGTGTCAGCAGAGGCATCCGATCATTGCAAATCAACGATTGGACCCGTTTTCTGCTGTAAAGTCTCTCACCACTCGCACAAACACTTAATCATTATATCGAATCTGCAAATGAATTGCAAGATTTGATTTTCTTGAACGCGCCGGATGTCTGATGAGTTATTCAACGTTCACTAATGTAACAAGATTCCTGACCTTTTGCAAGCTATTTTCCTTCTTTTGTTGAACTATTTTCGAACCGAACCCTCGTGCCAACTCCGCCTAGCGTTTCATCAGGTCACGGAAGCGCGTCATCACACTCTCAACAACTGAGGCTGGCGCCCGTTTCAAGCACGTTTGGAGCACCGTTTCGTCTAACTCGGCTGTCTGGAAGTAGTCATGCAGTAAATCCACTTTTTCTTTTCGTCCCATCACGCTATAAAGGACGACCCACTCTTCTAGTCGCATCCATCCGGCTCTCGGTTCAATGAAAGGATGCGTATAAATCCCGTCGGTGCACTTCATTCGAAAGCTTGCCATCACATCGATCTCCACGCCTTCGAACACATACTCTCCAAAATAAGTCGTCATATAATCCGGATCCGGTTTTGTGTCAAGCTTCTCCCCGACACGGCTCAGCACGTTGTCCAATCGTTCAAATTGATCTGGTTCAACAAAGACGTCCAAGTCGTTCGCCGTTTCGACTAGCCCGTACTGTTGGAGCAAAGTAGAACCTCCGATCCGACATGCGATTCCGTTCAATCGACAGAGCGCTTCGAGTTTCGCGATCATCGCCTTCACTCCTTCCTTCTGCAATATGTCCCATTTTAACACGATGTATAACGCAAATAAAAAAAGCAGTCCGCATAAAGCGGACTGCTTACGTCACCGATTACTCGATGATTTCTGTTACAGAACCAGCACCTACAGTACGGCCACCCTCACGGATTGAGAAACGTGTTCCGTCTTCGATCGCGATTGTAGAAATCAATTCGATCGTCAACTCGATGTTGTCTCCTGGCATTACCATTTCAGTACCTTCTGGAAGGTGAACGATACCTGTTACGTCAGTTGTACGGAAGTAGAACTGCGGACGGTAGTTCGCGAAGAATGGCGTGTGACGGCCACCCTCTTCTTTAGAAAGAACGTAGATTGAAGCTTTGAATTTAGAGTGCGGTGTGATTGTACCTGGCTTAGCAAGTACTTGTCCACGCTCGATGTCTTCACGTGATACACCACGGAGAAGAGCACCGATGTTGTCGCCAGCTTCAGCGTAGTCGAGAAGCTTACGGAACATCTCTACACCAGTACATACAGTTTTCTTAGTTTCTTCTGTAAGACCAACGATTTCAACTTCGTCGTTGACGCGGAGAACACCACGCTCAACACGACCAGTCGCTACAGTACCGCGACCAGTGATTGAGAATACGTCCTCAACTGGCATCATGAAGTCTTTGTCCGTGTCACGAACTGGCTCAGGGATGTACTCATCAACAGCGTTCATGAGTTCCATGATTTTTTCTTCCCACTGAGCTTCGCCGTTAAGCGCGCCAAGTGCTGAACCTTTGATTACTGGAAGGTCGTCGCCTGGGAAGTCGTACTCAGAAAGAAGTTCACGGATTTCCATCTCAACGAGCTCGAGGAGTTCTTCGTCGTCGACCATGTCAACTTTGTTCATGAATACGACGATGAAAGGAACACCTACTTGACGTGAAAGAAGGATGTGCTCACGTGTTTGTGGCATTGGGCCATCAGTTGCAGAAACAACGAGGATCGCGCCGTCCATTTGTGCAGCACCAGTGATCATGTTTTTAACATAGTCAGCGTGACCTGGGCAGTCAACGTGTGCATAGTGGCGTTTCTCAGTTTCGTACTCGATGTGAGCAGTTGCGATTGTGATACCGCGCTCACGCTCTTCAGGAGCACCATCGATTTGGTCAAACTTTGTAGCTGCTTTACCTTGTGCTTTTGAAAGTACAGCTGAGATCGCTGCAGTCAAAGTTGTTTTACCGTGGTCGACGTGGCCGATAGTACCAACGTTAACGTGCGGTTTAGAACGGTCGAATTTTTCTTTACCCATTCTAGATTCCTCCTCTATTAGACAATTAGTTTTTTATTTAACTAGGAAGACGTAGGCTACTTTTAACATACGTCCTCCTTAGCTTACAACAATCAATTCAGCGTTACAACCGTTATTAGCCGTTCGCTTTTTTGATGATTTCTTCAGCAATTGACTTCGGTACTTCTTCGTAGTGGTCGAAGTGCATCGAGTACGTTCCACGTCCTTGTGTACGTGAACGGAGTGACGTTGCATATCCGAACATTTCCGAAAGTGGAACCATCGCTTTAACGACTTGCGCGTTACCGCGTGCTTCCATACCTTCTACGCGTCCACGGCGTGACGTGACGTCACCCATGATGTCTCCCAAGTATTCTTCTGGGATAACGACTTCAACACGCATCATTGGCTCAAGAATAACAGCTTTCGCTTGTTCCTTAAGTTGTTTAACCGCCATCGAAGCAGCAACTTTAAACGCCATCTCGTTCGAGTCGACATCGTGGTACGATCCGAAGACGAGGGCAGCTTTAACGTCAACTACTGGGTAACCAGCGAGGATACCGTTTTCGAGTGCTTCTTCAATCCCGTTTTGAACAGCTGGGACGTATTCACGTGGTACGACACCACCGACGATCTTGTTCTCGAATGCGAATCCAGCGCCTTCTTCGTTCGGCTCGAATTCTACGACAACGTGACCGTACTGACCGCGTCCACCTGATTGACGTACGAATTTCGAATCGATCTTCGCAGCGCCCCGGATTGTCTCACGGTAAGCAACTTGTGGTGCACCGACGTTTGCTTCTACTTTGAACTCGCGACGCATACGGTCAACGAGGATATCAAGGTGAAGCTCACCCATACCAGAGATGATCGTTTGACCAGTCTCTTGGTTTGTTTCAGTGCGGAAAGTTGGATCCTCTTCTGCGAGTTTCGCGAGGGCTTGACCCATCTTGTCTTGGTCTGCTTTCGATTTAGGCTCGATTGCGACCGAGATAACCGGTTCTGGGAATGTCATTGACTCGAGAACGACGTTGTCTTTCTCTGAGCAAAGCGTATCACCAGTCGTTGTATCTTTAAGACCAACGGCAGCGGCGATGTCACCAGCGTATACCATTGGGATCTCTTCACGGCTGTTCGCGTGCATTTGAAGGATACGACCGAGGCGCTCACGCTTACCTTTAGTCGAGTTCTTCACATACGAACCAGCAGATGCTGTACCAGAGTACACACGGAAGAATGTCAATTTACCGACGTAAGGGTCAGTCATGACTTTGAACGCGAGTGCCGAGAACGGTGCGTCGTCCGAAGGTTCACGCGTGATTTCTTCTTCTGTGTCGAGGTTAACACCTTTGATTGACTCAACGTCAACTGGTGACGGGAGGTAATCAACAACAGCGTCCAACATCAATTGAACACCTTTGTTTTTGAAGGCCGAACCGACGAGTACAGGGTAGAATTCTACGCTGAGCGTTGCTTTACGAATACCAGCTTTGAGTTCTTCGATTGAGATCTCTTCGCCTTCGAGGTATTTCATCATCAACTCTTCGTTGTAGTCCGCGACCGCTTCGATCAATTGACCGCGAAGTTCTTCAGCTTCATCAGCCATGTCAGCTGGGAAGCCATCGATTACTTCGATGTCAGTACCGAGGTCGTTCGAGTACATGTACGTCTTCATTTCGACGAGGTCGACGATTCCTTTGAATTCGTCTTCCGCACCGATTGGAAGTTGGATTGGGTGTGCATTTGCGTGCAAACGCTCGTGAAGTGTTTTTACCGAGTACAAGAAGTCCGCACCGATCTTATCCATCTTGTTGACGAATACGACACGTGGAACACCGTAAGTCGTCGCTTGACGCCATACAGTTTCTGTTTGTGGTTCAACACCTGACTGAGCGTCAAGTACTGCAACTGCGCCATCGAGTACACGGAGTGAACGTTCAACTTCAACTGTGAAGTCTACGTGTCCAGGTGTATCGATGATGTTAACACGGTGGCCATTCCACTGTGCAGTCGTCGCAGCAGAAGTGATCGTGATTCCACGCTCTTGCTCCTGCTCCATCCAGTCCATTTGTGAAGCTCCTTCATGAGTTTCACCAATTTTATGGATACGACCTGTGTAATAAAGAATACGTTCAGTCGTTGTCGTTTTACCGGCATCGATGTGAGCCATGATCCCGATGTTACGAGTATTCTTTAGGGAGAATTCTCTTGCCATACTGGGTATTCTCCTTCCGCATGTGTTTTTCGTGTGCTGGCACACGATATGATTATACCCGAAAGCCACTCCATTAAGCCACCGCTTGGTGACGTGGAGTGGTCTTTACGTTTAAATTACCAACGATAGTGAGCAAACGCTTTGTTCGCTTCTGCCATCTTATGCATGTCTTCGCGTTTCTTAACTGAAGCACCAGTGTTATTGGCTGCATCCATGATTTCATTCGCGATACGTTGCTCCATCGTCTTCTCGTTGCGGAGACGAGCGTAGTTCACGAGGTAACGAAGACCAAGTGTCGTACGGCGCTCTGGACGAACTTCAACAGGAACTTGGTAGTTTGCTCCACCAACACGGCGAGCTTTAACTTCAAGTACAGGCATGATGTTGTTCATTGCTTCTTCGAACACTTCCATAGGCTCTTTGCCTGAGCGTTCAGCGATGAGACCAAATGCGTTGTAAATGATAGTTTGAGCTGTACCTTTTTTACCGTCTAACATGACACGGTTAATGAGGCGAGTTACCAATTTCGAGTTGTAGATCGGATCTGCGATAACGTCACGACGTTCTGCACGGTTTTTACGCATCCGAGTACCCTCCTTTCAAAATTTCAGTAGTTGTAGTTTAGTTGGCGAGAATTACTTCTTCGCAGCTTTCGGACGTTTCGTACCGTATTTCGAACGGCCTTGCATACGTCCGTCAACACCTGCAGTGTCAAGCGCACCACGAACGATGTGGTAACGTACCCCTGGTAAGTCTTTTACACGTCCTCCACGGATAAGAACAACGCTGTGCTCTTGAAGGTTGTGGCCAATACCTGGGATGTACGCAGTCACTTCGATTTGGTTAGTCAAACGAACACGAGCATACTTACGTAACGCCGAGTTCGGTTTCTTCGGAGTCATTGTACCAACACGTGTACAAACACCACGTTTTTGTGGTGAGCTCACGTTTGTTTGTGACTTGATGAAACTGTTGTAACCTTTGTTAAGTGCTGGAGAGTCAGATTTGACGACTTTCGATTTACGTCCTTTACGGACTAACTGGTTGATAGTAGGCATCTTTGAAGATCCTCCCTTCCTGAATTGTGCTATTTTCTAGACCCACCGACCCGGGTGGTTCATTTAAGGTCATAACGAAACGCTTTTACGAGGCGTAGGCATTCCATGACCTCGCAAAAACGTGAGTTATACCTTGAAAGTGGCAAAGATAGCAGCCAAATCTTTCTGTAGGAAAGATCGGGTGACGTCCAAGTAGCTTGCCGACTGCTGGACACCGTTGTCTACGACAACAACCGATTGGCGGCACTAAATCATAGTAGCACCGCCAACCAATGCTGTCAAGACGTTTTATTCTACTGTCGTGTCTTCGAGAGCGACTTCTGCCGCGTCCTCTTTAAGTTGAACATCGCGGTAAACCGGCATCCCTGTACCAGCAGGAACGAGCTTACCGATGATGACGTTCTCCTTGAGGCCGAGGAGATAGTCACGCTTGCCTTTGATGGCAGCGTCTGTCAACACGCGAGTCGTTTCTTGGAACGAAGCGGCCGAGAGGAACGAATCTGTCTCAAGCGACGCTTTCGTGATTCCGAGAAGGACCGGTTTGGCCGTCGCCGGGCTCTTGCCTTCGCGGAGTGCAACTTTACATGCTTCCTTGAAGACGCTGATGTCGACGAGCGAACCTGGGAGAAGCGGCGTGTCACCCGACTCGATGACTTTGACGCGGCGAAGCATTTGGCGAACCATGACTTCGACGTGTTTGTCGCCGATTTCTACCCCTTGCATCCGGTATACTTTTTGAACTTCTTGGAGAAGATAGTTCTGGACACCAGATACACCACGGACGGTGAGCAATTCTTTCGGATCGATCGAACCTTCCGTGAAGACTTCCCCAGCTTCGACCGTATCACCGATTTGGACACGGAGACGTGCTCCGAACGGAATCGTGTACGTACGTGTCTCGCTGAGTCCTTCGACTGTGAGTTCACGCTTGTCGCGTGACTCTGTGAAGTCGATGACCGTACCCGGAATTTCCGAGATGACCGCTTGCCCTTTCGGGTTACGGGCCTCGAATACTTCTTGGATACGCGGAAGACCTTGTGTGATATCATCTCCGGCTACCCCACCTGTGTGGAAGGTACGCATCGTAAGCTGCGTTCCTGGCTCACCGATCGATTGCGCGGCGATGATTCCGACTGCTTCCCCAACTTCAACGTTCGAACCGGTCGCCAAGTTGCGTCCGTAACACTTCTTACATACGCCGTGTGACGTGTTACATGTAAAGGCAGTACGGATTTCAACTCGTTCGATGCCGGCATCGACGATTTCGCGGGCAAGATCTTCGGTGATGAGTTGGTTCTTCTCGACCATGACTTCTCCCGTTTCCGGATGTGCCACTGTCTCGAACGCTGTACGGCCGACGAGGCGGTCATACAAGTTTTCGATTTCTTCCGTGCCTTCGCGGAGGGCGGCGACGCGAATCCCGCGGTCCGTTCCACAATCTTCTTCACGGATGATGACATCTTGGGCAACGTCGACGAGACGACGCGTCAAGTAACCTGAGTCAGCCGTCTTAAGGGCTGTATCGGCAAGACCTTTACGCGCACCGTGCGTCGAGATGAAGTACTCTTGAACCGTCAGACCTTCACGGAACGACGATTTGATCGGAAGTTCGATGATGCGGCCAGATGGAGCGGCCATCAAACCACGCATCCCTGCGAGCTGCGTGAAGTTGGACGCGTTACCACGGGCACCTGAGTCTGACATCATGAAGATCGGGTTCAAGCGGTTGAGGGATTTCATCAATCGTGACTGAATCTCATCTTTCGCTTCGTTCCACGACCGGACGACACGCTCATAGCGCTCATCTTCAGTGATGAGACCACGGCGGAACGATTTCATGATTTGGTCGACTTGAGTTTGCGCTTCATCAAGGATTTCTTGTTTATCCGGAAGAACGATGATATCTGAGATACCGACCGTCACACCCGCTTTAGTCGAGTGTTTGAATCCGAGATCTTTCATCCGGTCAAGCATGCGGCTCGTTTCAGTCGTTTCAAACTTCTGGAACACTTCCGCGATGACTTTTCCAAGGAATCCTTTTTTGAACGGCTCGACGAGTGGACGAGCGGCGATTTCTTCCGCAACGTTCGCTCCTTTGTCGATGAAATACTTGTCAGGCGTTGCTTCCTGTAAGTTTTCCATCGTCGGCTCGTTCAAGTATGGGAACGTGTTCGGCAAGATCTCGTTGAAGATCATCTTACCGACCGTTGTGATCAACAATTTCTCATTTTGTTCGTCAGTGAACGTCGGGTTGTTGAGCGTACGCGCCGGAACCGCCACACGCGAGTGCAAGTGGACGTAACCGTTTTGATACGCGATGAGCGCTTCATTGACGTTCGACATGATTTTCCCTTGACCGATGGCATCGTCGCGTTCAAGCGAGATGTAGTAGTTACCGAGGACCATATCCTGCGATGGTGTAACGACCGGTTTTCCATCTTTCGGGTTCAAAATGTTTTGGGCTGCGAGCATGAGAAGACGTGCTTCTGCTTGCGCTTCAGCTGAAAGTGGGACGTGGACCGCCATTTGGTCACCATCGAAGTCGGCGTTATAAGCCGTACAAACGAGTGGGTGTAGACGAATCGCACGGCCCTCGACGAGGATCGGTTCGAACGCTTGAATCCCGAGACGGTGAAGTGTCGGGGCACGGTTCAAGAGAACCGGGTGCTCACGGATGACCTCTTCGAGGACGCCCCAGATTTCTGGTTGCATCTTCTCAATTTTGCGTTTGGCGTTCTTGATGTTCGACGCGATGCCGCGACCGACGAGTTCTTTCATCACGAACGGTTTGAAGAGTTCAAGCGCCATCTCTTTCGGGAGGCCACATTGGAACATCTTCAAGTTTGGTCCAACGACGATAACCGAACGTCCTGAATAGTCGACCCGCTTACCGAGAAGGTTTTGACGGAAACGACCTTGTTTCCCTTTCAACATATGTGAAAGCGACTTAAGTGGACGGTTACCTGGACCGGTTACCGGACGACCACGACGACCGTTGTCGATGAGGGCGTCAACCGCTTCTTGAAGCATACGCTTCTCGTTTTGCACGATGATGTTCGGCGCGCCGAGGTCGAGCAAACGTTTGAGACGGTTGTTACGGTTGATGACTCGACGATATAAATCGTTCAAGTCAGATGTTGCGAAGCGTCCACCGTCGAGCTGCACCATCGGGCGAAGCTCTGGCGGAATGACAGGAAGCACTTCGAGGATCATCCAATCTGGATCATTCCCCGATGTGAAGAACGCATCGAGCACTTCAAGGCGTTTGATCGCACGTGTACGACGTTGACCTTGAACCGTCTTCAATTCTTCGCGAAGTTCTCCGACTTCCTTCTCGAGTTGTACGTCTTGAAGGAGTGTCCGAATCGCTTCCGCACCCATGTCTGCTTTGAAGTCGCTACCGTATTTCTCACGGTAGAGACGGAACTCTTTTTCCGAGAGGAGTTGCTTCTTCTCGAGCGGTGTGTCACCTGGCTCGGTCACGACGTACGACGCGAAGTAAATCACTTCTTCGAGCGCACGTGGTGACATATCGAGCACAAGCCCCATCCGGCTTGGAATCCCTTTAAAGTACCAGATATGCGAAACTGGTGCCGCGAGCTCGATATGGCCCATACGCTCGCGACGCACTTTCGCTTTCGTCACTTCAACGCCACAGCGGTCACAAATGACTCCTTTATAACGGATTCGTTTGTATTTCCCACAGTAACATTCCCAGTCTTTCGTCGGACCGAAGATTCGTTCACAGAACAATCCGTCCTTCTCTGGTTTAAGTGTACGATAGTTGATTGTTTCCGGCTTTTTGACTTCCCCGTAAGACCACGAACGGATCTTTTCCGGTGAAGCCAAGCCGATTTTCATATATTCAAATCGATTAACATCTACCAAGGGGCCGACCTCCCTTTTCGCCTTATTCCTCTTCCGTAACAGTCGGTTGAACGACTTGTTCTAACGCCGATGTTGCGTTCGGGATGTTGTCGTCATCTTCATCTTTCATTTCGACTTCTTCATCGTCCGCAGACATCATCTTGACTTCCATACCGAGCGCTTGAAGCTCTTTGATCAAGACGCGGAATGATTCAGGAACGCCCGCTTTCGGAACGCTCTCGCCTTTCACGATCGCTTCGTACGCTTTCACGCGACCGACCGTGTCATCCGACTTGATTGTCAAGATTTCTTGAAGCGTGTAGGCTGCGCCGTACGCTTCAAGGGCCCAAACTTCCATCTCACCGAAGCGCTGACCACCGAACTGTGCTTTACCACCGAGCGGTTGTTGCGTGACGAGCGAGTAAGGTCCTGTCGAACGTGCGTGAAGCTTGTCATCAACCATGTGCGCGAGTTTGATCATGTACATGACACCGACAGAGACGCGGTTATCGAACGGTTCACCAGTACGACCGTCATAGAGACGAGTCTTGGCATCTTTGTCCATTCCGGCTTCTTCAATCGTTGCCCATACGTCTTCCTCACGCGCACCATCGAATACAGGTGTCGCCACTTTGATGCCGAGCTTTTTAGCCGCCATTCCAAGGTGGAGTTCAAGTACCTGACCGATGTTCATACGCGATGGTACACCGAGTGGGTTAAGCATGATGTCAATCGGTGTGCCGTCTGGCATATATGGCATATCTTCTTCAGGGAGGATGCGCGAGATAACACCTTTGTTACCGTGACGTCCCGCCATCTTATCTCCTTCGTGAATCTTACGTTTCTGAACGATATAGACACGAACCATTTGGTTCACGCCTGGTGAGAGTTCGTCACCGTTTTCACGGTCGAACACTTTGACGTCCAAGATGATGCCGTCGCCGCCGTTAGGTACACGGAGTGACGTATCACGGACTTCACGTGCTTTCTCACCGAAGATCGCGTGCAAGAGACGCTCTTCCGCCGTCAATTCAGTCACACCTTTAGGCGTTACTTTACCGACGAGGATGTCGCCATCCTTGACTTCCGCACCGATGCGGATGATCCCACGATCGTCCAAGTTGCGAAGCGCGTCATCACCGACGTTCGGAATATCACGCGTGATTTCTTCAGGTCCGAGTTTCGTGTCTCGTGACTCTGACTCGTACTCTTCGATATGAATCGAAGTGTAGACGTCATCTTTCACGAGGCGCTCACTCATGATGATCGCATCCTCATAGTTGTAACCGTCCCAAGTCATGAAGGCGACAACGACGTTACGGCCGAGCGCGAGCTCACCCATATCCATCGATGGACCGTCTGCAAGGATTTCTCCTTTTTCGACTTGGTCACCAGCAGCGATGATCGGCTTTTGGTTGTAGCACGTCCCTTGGTTTGAACGAACGTACTTTTGAAGTTTGTAGCGGTCAAGGTCACCTGAAACCGTTGATCCGTTCACGTCAGACGTGCGGCGGACCAAAATTTCACGAGCTGTGACACGCTCGACGACACCCGGGTATTTCGCGATGATCGCGGCCCCAGAGTCTTTCGCTGACACGTACTCCATACCAGTACCGATGATCGGCGAGTCTGGTTGAAGAAGTGGTACAGCTTGACGTTGCATGTTCGCTCCCATGAGGGCACGGTTCGAGTCATCGTTCTCAAGGAACGGGATACATGCCGTTGCGGCAGAAACAACCTGTTTCGGCGAAACGTCCATGTAGTCAACTCGGCTCGGCTCGACTGACAAGTTTTGTCCGCGGAAGCGGCAAAGGACTTGCTCGTCGGCAAAGTGACCGTCTTCAGTGAGCGGCATGTTCGCCTGGGCGACGACGTAGAGATCTTCTTCGTCCGCCGTCATATATTGAATCTCGCCTGTGACGAGACCAGTTTCCGGGTCAACGCGACGGTACGGTGCTTCGATGAAGCCGTACTCGTTCACTTTCGCATAAGACGAAAGCGAGTTGATGAGACCGATGTTCGGTCCTTCCGGCGTTTCGATCGGACACATCCGACCGTAGTGCGAATAGTGAACGTCTCGAACTTCGAAGCCGGCACGCTCACGTGTCAAACCACCCGGCCCAAGTGCAGAGAGACGACGCTTGTGCGTCAATTCCGCGAGCGGGTTCGTTTGGTCCATGAACTGTGACAACTGCGAGCTACCGAAGAACTCTTTCAGCGATGCGATAACCGGGCGAATGTTAATAAGCGCCTGCGGTGTGATCGCGTTTTGATCTTGAATCGACATCCGTTCTTTTACGACACGTTCCATACGAGAAAGTCCGATACGGAATTGGTTTTGGAGAAGTTCTCCGACTGAACGAAGACGACGGTTTCCTAAGTGGTCGATGTCATCTGTTGTTCCGACTTCGTGAAGTAAGTTGAAGAAGTAGTTGATCGATGCGATGATATCGGCCGGTGTGATGTGTTTCACGCTGCGGTCGATATTGCCGTTACCGATAATGTTCAAGACACGCTCTCCATCTGGGTCATCCGGTGAGATGACTTTGATCGATTGAAGGCCGAACGGCTCGCCTTCCGCGACGCCACCCGTAGGTTCCGCGTCCATGTAGCCAAGGCCGTTCTCCAAGTAAGGGAGGACACGGTCGAGGTTACGACGGTCGAGCACAGTGCCCGCTTCGGCGATCACTTCACCTGTTTCCGGGTCGACGAGTGGTTCCGCCAACTTTTGTCCGAACAAGCGATTCTTTAGATGAAGCTTTTTGTTCATCTTATAGCGACCAACGTTTGCGAGGTCATAGCGTTTCGGGTCGAAGAAACGTGAGACGAGAAGTGATTTCGCGTTTTCAACCGTTGGTGGTTCACCAGGGCGGAGACGCTCATAAATCTCGATCAACGCTTTTTCCGTCGACTCGGTGTTATCTTTTTCAAGGGTGTTACGAAGATATTCGTCGTCGCCTAAAAGGTCGATAATTTCTTGGTCCGTGCCGAATCCGAGCGCACGCAACAACACCGTTACCGGGATTTTACGGGTACGGTCGATACGGACATACACGATATCTTTGGCATCTGTTTCAAGCTCGAGCCATGCACCACGGTTCGGGATGACTGTCGCGCCGAAACCACGCTTACCATTCTTATCGAGTTTCGAGTTGTAATAAACGCTCGGCGAACGAACAAGCTGGGAAACGATGACGCGCTCGGCGCCGTTAATGATAAACGTTCCCGATTCTGTCATGAGCGGGAAATCCCCCATGAACACTTCTTGCTCTTTAAGTTCACCTGTCTCTTTGTTTTGCAGACGTACTTTTACGCGAAGTGGCGCAGAGTAAGTAACGTCTCGCTCCTTCGATTCATCGATCGAATACTTCGGCTCGCTGAGCGAGTAGTCGATGAACTCGAGTACGAGGTTTCCTGTGAAGTCAGAGATTGGCGAAATGTCCGTGAACATCTCTTTCAATCCTTCACGTAAGAACCACTCATAAGAAGCAGTTTGAATTTCAATCAAATTCGGAAGCTCTAATACCTCACTGATACGGGCAAAGCTTCTTCTCTGACGGTGACGACCGTACTGAACAAGTTGACCAGTCAACTGATTCACCTCGCAGACCCCCAATTCTTTAGCGAATTTTTCGGGCGTAATAATCGAACATTGTCATTGAATGTCGCTCTTTTTCCGCGTCTAAAAAGCGGCAAACGCGGCAGTTCCAAGCGAATTCCATTCCAATGGCATTTTATAATGTTAGCATATACGTTATAGCGAGTCAACAAGACTTCGCCGTTTGTCAAGACCGAATTGCCCGGAAAATGAAATAGCCTTTTTCTTTCGCAAGTGTCTCGACGTGACCAAACACATCTTCAAGCAGCTTCTTGGCAGAAGGTGCTCCCTGTTTCTTTTGGATGACGACATAAAGCGCTCCACCTACGACAAGATGGTCGTGCGCGTCTCGCAAAATCGTGTGGACCACTTGTTTCCCAGCCCGAATCGGCGGGTTGGTCACGATTGCCGCGAACCGTTCATCTCCGACCGCATCGTACGCGTGGCTCATTCGTGTTTCAATCGTCACTCCGTTTTGGGTGGCGTTTTGTTCGGACAAGGCAAGCGCTCGTTCGTTCACGTCGACGAGGAGTGCTTCACGCCCAGAGGCGTCGGCAAGCGAGATCCCCATCGGACCGTAACCACAGCCGACATCTAAAATGCGACCTGAAACAATAGGCACTTCAAATGACTCGATTAAGAGACGTGACCCAAAATCGACCGATCCTTTCGAGAACACGCCGCGGTCCGAGGTGAAGCGATACGTCTTCCCTCGCAACTCGTACGACCATGTCTCCGGGGTACTTTTTGAACTCGGATCGTTCGTATAGTAATGATCTCCCATGCGTTGAACCTCCTAACCCATTCTTCAAGGAAATAAAAGAAGCTCGCCATGGCGAGCTTCTATAGCTTGTGAAGTAAAAGTTAGATTACTTAACTTCGACAGTTGCGCCAGCTTCTTCAAGCTTAGCTTTAACTGCGTCTGCATCTTCTTTAGAAACGCCTTCTTTGACTGGAGCCGGAGTTCCGTCAACGAGTGCTTTCGCTTCTTTAAGACCGAGGCCTGTAAGTTCACGTACCGCTTTGATGACGTTGATTTTACCAGCGCCAGCGTTTGTGAGGATTACGTCGAATTCAGTTTGCTCTTCAGCTGCTGCTGCGCCTGCACCTGCAACTGCTACTGGAGCTGCTGCTGATACGCCGAATTCTTCTTCGATTGTTTTTACGAGTTCGTTAAGTTCGAGAACCGTCATTGATTTGAGGTCTTCGATGAATTGCTCTTTGTTGAAAGCCATTATGGTTTTCCTCCTTTGATGTTGTAAAAAGTTGTTGTTACGCTACGAGACAAAAATTAAGCAGACTGCTCTTCTTTTTGTTCTGCGATTGCGTTTGTTGCGACTGCGAGCCCACGGATTGGAGCTTGAAGTACGCTGAGAAGCATCGAGAGAAGACCTTCGCGTGATGGAAGTTCTGCAAGAGCTTTCACTTCTTCAAGTGAAGTTACTTTGCCTTCGATGATTCCGCCTTTCAATTCGAGCGCTTTGTGCTCTTTCGAGAAGTCGTTCAAGATCTTAGCTGGAGCAACAACGTCTTCTTTCGAGAACGCGACTGCTGTAGGACCTGTGAAGACTTCGTCAAGACCGTCAAAGCCAGACTGAGTAGCCGCGCGGCGAAGAAGTCCGTTTTTGTATACTTTGAACTCGATTCCAGCGTCACGGAGTGATTTACGGAGTGTAGTCACTTCTTCAACTGTAAGTCCACGGTAGTCAACAACGATTGTTCCAACGCTCGCTTGCATTTTCTCAGCGATTTCATCGACGAGTGCCGATTTCTGAGCTACGATTTTTTCGCTTGCCATGTGTTTGCACCTCCTAGTCATTTCTTGTACCGGACGAGAGGCTGCTCTTCAAAAAGAAATCCCTCGTATGAAGACATACGAGGGCGTAATTGTTTGAAAGTAAACCTGTGACAACAGGCTCAAGTTCGAGCAAAGACACCTCGGAAGGGTTTACGGACCGATGTCCACCTTCTGTCTGCGGTAATCCAACATATTCGGTTGAACGTGTCTTACTTTAACAGCGGTATCACACGTTGTCAACAGTTTATTTCAAGTAGATTACTTGATGAAGTCGGCAGTCGCAACACGGATACCAGGACCCATTGTTGACGAAAGCGCGATGTTTTTGAGGTAAGTTCCTTTTGCAGTAGCAGGCTTCACTTTCATGAGTGTCTCGATGATTGTCTCGATGTTCTCAGAGAGTTTTGTTGCTTCAAATGACTTCTTACCAACTGGTACGTGGATGTTACCGGCTTTGTCGACGCGGTATTCTACTTTACCAGCTTTGATGTCCGCAATTGCTTTCGCAACGTCGAACGTGACTGTGCCTGTTTTCGGGTTAGGCATGAGGCCTTTTGGTCCGAGAACGCGACCAAGTTTACCAACTTCACCCATCATGTCAGGTGTCGCAACGATAACATCGAAGTCGAACCATCCTTGTTGGATTTTAGTGATGAACTCAGAATCACCGACGTAGTCAGCGCCAGCCGCTTCAGCTTCTTTAACTTTTTCGCCTTTTGCGAAGACGAGAACTTTTTGAGTTTTACCAGTACCGTGTGGAAGTACAACGGCACCGCGGATTTGTTGGTCCGCTTTCTTCGGATCTACGCCGAGACGGACAGCAACTTCGATTGTTTCATCGAATTTAGCAGTAGCTGTTTTTTGAACGAGTTCAACGGCCTCAGCGAGTTCGTATGACTTCATGCGGTCAACAAGCTTAGCTGCTTCTTGGTGTTTTTTACCCATGATTCTTTTCCTCCTTGTGGTTAGCGGAATTTCCTCCCACATAATGAAGGGATTGAAGGTGAGTACAATATTCACCGTCAATCCCAGAGACTAATAAATTAGTCTTCGATTACAATACCCATACTACGCGCAGTACCTTCAACCATAAGCATCGCTGTTTCAACAGACGACGCGTTAAGGTCAGGCATTTTAAGTTCAGCGATTTCGCGAACTTTATCACGCTTAACCGTTGCTACCTTCTTACGGTTTGGTTCACCTGAACCGCTCTCGATACCAGCAGCTTTCTTCAAAAGAACTGCAGCTGGTGGAGTTTTCGTAATGAATGTAAACGAACGATCTTCGTATACCGTAATGACTACAGGAATAATCAATCCGGCTTGGTCTTGTGTACGAGCGTTGAACTCTTTACAGAATCCCATGATGTTAACACCTGCTTGACCAAGTGCTGGACCTACTGGTGGTGCTGGGTTAGCTTTACCAGCTGGGATTTGAAGTTTAACGAGTTTAGTAACTTTTTTCGCCACGAGACACACCTCCTTAAGTCTAAAATGTGGTTTCTTGGACGTTGTGCGCCCTCCCACTCAATCTATTAGGTCGAGTTTGTACCGAAATATAGCACAACATCAAACATTTCCGATTGTACCATCCGTTTCTCAGGATGGCAAGTGGGTTTTAGTTAATTTTCTGAACTTGTTCGAAATCAAGCTCAATTTTTGTTTCGCGGCCGAACATGTCGACGACGACTTTAAGCTTCTCTTTGTCCGCTTCGATTTCATCAATCGTGCCTTCAAAGTTCTCGAACGCGCCTTCTTTGACACGGACAAGATCGCCGAGCTCGTAGTTGTAACGGTCTTTCTTCTCGATGAGACCCATCTGCGAAAGCACGTTCGTCACTTCGTCAGGTTGGAGCGGGATCGGCTTGGCGCCGCCCCCTGTCGAGCCGAGGAAGCCTGTGACGTTCGGCGTGTTTCGCACGACGTACCATGAATCATCCGTCATGATCATCTCGACGAACACGTAGCCCGGGAAGTTTTTCACTTCACGTTCTTTGATCTTCTTCTCGCCACTTTTAAGCGTGACTTCTTCTTGCGTTGTTTCGGTTGGAACGAGGACGCGGAAAATTTTATCTTCCATGTTCATCGAACCGATTCGGCGTTCTAAATTTTCTTTGACATTGTTCTCAAAGCCAGAATACGTCTGGACAACAAACCATTGTTTCTCCACGGCTTTCACCTCTTTCCTTAGTTGATCAATAGGTTGACGAGATAACTGACACCAGTATCCACGCCAAACACGAACAGGCCAATCACGACGACGGTCGCAATGACTGTGATGGTATATTTCGTGAGCTCTTTACGAGTCGGCCAACTCGTTTTCTTTAACTCTTTCCATACATCACGCAAAAAGTTCATGGTAGCTTCCTCCTACATTGAATGCCAATTAACGTTACTTTGATTCTCGATGCATCGTATGCGCATTGCAACGACGGCAGAACTTGTTCAATTCAAGCCGCGTCCGCACATCCTCTTTCTTGGTCGTCGAGTAAACTCGTGACCCACAATCCGCGCATGCGAGACTTACTTTCTTTGCCATTCATAAGCGCCCCTTTCGACGGCTCCCATTAAAAAAGAGCGAAAAAAAAACGCCTCCTGTAAAATGGCGTCTACGGACAAGGCGCTGCCTTAAAAGTATCACATAGGAGGCGTGGGGTCAATATCGGTTAACTCGTCAACGTTTTGATGTCGACGTGGCGCTCAAATTTCTTTTTGACGCGTTGCAACGCGTTGTCAATCGACTTGACGTGACGGTCAAGGTCATCAGAGATCTCTTGGTACGAACGTCCGTCCAAATAGAGACGAAGCACTTTTCGTTCCAGGTCGCTAAGGAGCTCATCCATCTTTTCTTCCATGAACAATTGGTCTTCCCGCGTCACGAGCAGTTCTTGCGGGTCGGTCGGGTGCGGGGGCAATATGACGTCTAACAGCGTCCGGTCCGACTCATCGTCAAAGATCGGCTTATCAAGTGACACGTACGAATTGAGCGGGATGTGCTTTTGACGTGTCGCCGTCTTGATCGCCGTGATCATCTGCCGCGTGATACACATTTCAGCAAAACTTTTAAACGAGGCGAGCCGCTCGTCTCGGTAATCTCGAACCCCTTTATACAGCCCGATCATTCCTTCTTGCACGATGTCCTCATGATCGGCACCGATCAAGAAATAAGACCTCGCCTTAGCCCGGACAAAATAACGATAGCGCTCAATCAGAAACTCTAACGCATCGCTATCCCCTTCGTTACGTGCCAGAAAGACGAGCTCTTCGTCTGACATGGTTTCAAATTGTTCGTATGGCCATCCGTTCATGTTTCATACCCCCCGGCAATTGATGATGAACTATGTAAGTTTGTGCTCCCATTATAGGCAGCCTATAAAACGACCGTCAAACAAATTTCTAAAAATTCCGTCAATTATCTTTCGTATAACGCATACATCTATTAGTATACAACATTTCCTTTCAAAAAAATGTCAAACCAACAACAAAGACGAGTCCATTTCATGAACTCGTCAGTGATGCTCGTCACGATTCGACTTACGGCGACGCATTTCTTCGAATCGCGCCCTTACGTCAGGCGAAAGGTCGATTGTTTTACGGTTCGACCTATCCTTCTCTAAGGCACGCCGTTCGATCTCGATGAGCTTTTGTGCCTGCTTCCAATCTTTCAACAACTCGGCGGCCGGCACCCGCAGTGCGCCTTGACCAAAGATGACCCACTGTTCGGTAAAGTCATTCGTGGCGACGAACAGCGTCACGAGACGATTGTCGACGAGCTCATGGGCCCGCCGTTCAATCCATTCGTCTGCCGTTTCGTTCTCTTTCGTATAGACGACGGCGACACGGCTCTGCTTCGCTTTCGCCTCTCGTCCGTATCGCATGTGCGCGTCAAAGACGATCGTCACTTGACGACCGGTGACCGCCTGATACTCGGCCATCGCCTCGATTAAATCGTTGCGGGCCTTCTCAAAGTCAATGTCCCGAAGCTTACGGAGATGGGGCCAGGCTCCGATAATGTTGTAGCCGTCGACAAGGAGCAGTTCGCGCTTTAAGCTCATGACAACGGGTGACGTGTACGGTGCACTTCATACAACAGAAGCGCGGCCGCGACCGAAGCGTTGAGCGATGTGACGTGACCGACCATCGGCATATGGACGAGGAAGTCACACGTCTCACGAACGAGCCGGCTCATCCCTTTCCCTTCGCTGCCAATGACGACGACGAGCGGCATGTTGCCATCGAGGCGCCGATAGTCTTGGCTCTCACTCGCATCGGTCCCGACGACCCAAAGTCCTTTTTCTTTCAGTTCCTCGAGTGTGCGCGTCAAGTTCGTCACACGGGCGACCGGGATGTACTCGATCGCGCCGGTCGACGCCTTGGCGACGGTTTGCGTCAGTCCGACCGATCGGCGTTTCGGGATGATGATCCCGTGGGCCCCGACAGCGTCAGCCGTCCGTAAAATCGAACCTAGGTTGTGAGGATCTTCTAATTCGTCGAGCAAAATAAAGAGCGGTGTATCACCTTTTGATTCGGCGAGTGCGAACATATCCTCAATCGACTTATACTCGTAAGCCGCGACGGCTGCGACGACACCTTGGTGGTGTTCACTGCCGGCCATCTTCTCGAGTTTCGTTTTCGGGACGAATGACACTTGTACCGACGCCTCGTTCGCCATCGCGATAATTTGGGCGAGCGGTCCTTTTTGTTGGCCTTCCATAATGAAGACTTTGTTCATGTCGCGTCCGCTCCGGAGCGCCTCGATGACCGGGTTACGGCCGTAGAGGAAATCGATGCCTTCTTCAAGGACGTCGACTTCTTGATAGTCCGGCCGTTCCGGCTTCTGACGATGCGGACGGCCCCCCCGGTCATTTTTTGGACGGTCGAACGAACGTTTTTCGTTCGCTCGTCCTCCATCATGTCGTTTCGGGTTGCTCGGTTTCGAGCCATATGAACGCTTGTTCGATGAGTTCTTCAAGACGATCCCTTCTTTCTGTAAGGTATGTGTAACCAATCAATGCCTCAAACGCGGTCGAATAACGATACGTATGGACGTCGGTCCGCTTCGGGATCGATCCCGATTTGGCGTTTCGCCCGCGACGAACGACCGCCTGTTCTTCTTCCGACAAAATGCCCGTCTCGAGCCAATGGGTGACGACTCCCGCCTGGGCTGAAGCGTTCACGTATCGGACGGCCCCGCGGTGTAAGTCGTTCGGTCGTGTCAATCCACGTTCGAGCAGCCGTTTCCGAACCGCCATCTCATAGACGACATCGCCCATGTAAGCTAGGGCGAGGGCGTTCAATTGGGACGGGTTCAAACTCATACGCGTTTCCACCGCACGCCTTGCGCCGTATCCTCGAGCTGAATGTTCTGTTGTTTCAACATGTCACGAATCTCGTCGGCACGTGCGAAGTTGCGTTCGGCTCGGGCTGTGTTCCGCTCTTGAATCAATTGATCGATCTCGGCGTCTAACAGTTCTTTCTCTTCGGACAAGGTCAATCCGAGGACACCGGTCAACTCGTCGAACAAGTCGATGACGTGCTCAAGCGTCTCTTTTGATACGTGGTTCGCTTTGGCGTAGATGTTCGCTTCTTTCGCCAAGTCAAACAAGATCGTGACGGCGTTGGCCGTGTTGATGTCATCATCCATCGCTTCAATGAATGCCGACTTGATTCCCGTCAACTTCCGTTCCATCGCCTCGCTCGGCTCTTCTAGCCCGACCGTCACCGAAAGCCGGTGCTCGACGTTATGGTACGCTTCTTTGATGCGGTCCCATCCGTTCGAGGCTTGGTTGATCAACTCGCGGCTATAGTTGATCGGGTGACGATAATGGACCGATAACATGAAGAAGCGGAGCACCATCGCATCCACCTCTTTCAACGCTTCGTGGACGAGTAAGAAGTTACCGAGTGATTTTGACATCTTCTCGTTCTCGATATTGATGAAGCCGTTATGAAGCCAATAGTTGGCGAACTTCGCGTGGTTGCACGCTTCTGATTGGGCAATCTCATTCTCATGGTGCGGGAACTTCAAATCGTGACCGCCGGCATGGATGTCAATCGTCTTGCCGAGATGTTTTTTCGCCATCGCCGAGCATTCGATATGCCAACCCGGCCGTCCCTGGCCCCATGGACTCTCCCACGCCGGTTCACCCGGCTTCGCCGCTTTCCACAAGACGAAGTCGAGAGGATCTTCTTTCTTCTCGCCGACGTCGACACGCGAGCCGGCCCGTAAGTCTTCAATCGACTGCTGGCTGAGCTTGCCGTACTCATCAAACTTACGCGTCCGGAAGTAAACGTCACCTTCAGACGCATAGGCGTACCCTTCTGTCTCTAAGTTCCGGATGAAGTCGATGATGTCTTCCATCGTGTCGGTGACGCGCGGGTGCACATCGGCCGGTTGGACGTTGAGCGCCCCCGTATCGGCCAAATACGCCTCGATGTAACGGTTCGTCAGCGTCGAGACGTCTTCGCCGAGCTCGTTCGCTGCTCGAATGATTTTATCGTCGACGTCCGTGAAGTTCAACACGTACTTCACATCATAGCCGCGATACGTCAAATAGCGACGGACCGTGTCGAATGCGATCGCTGGTCGGGCGTTCCCGACGTGGATGTAGTTATAGACGGTCGGTCCGCACACATACATCGATACTTTCCCTGGTACGATCGGGACGAACGGTTCTTTCTTATTCGTGAGGCTGTTGTAAAACTGAATCATGTGTCTTCTCCTCCATCCGTTTTTCAAGTGAGGCTAACTTTCGTTGCAGATCGGCTACCGCGTTCTCTAACCGTTCCTGGCATTCACGATCCGGATCCGGGAAACGATGATCGAGATCGTGTTGTTTGACCCGCTCTCCGTTGCGAATGACGACACGGCCTGGAATCCCGACGACTGTCGAATCGGACGGAACGTCTTTTAAAACGACGGAACTCGCCCCGATTTTGACGCAATCGCCAATCGTGATGTTTCCGAGCACTTTCGCCCCAGCCGAGATCAACACGTCATTCCCGATCGTCGGGTGACGCTTACCTTTCTCTTTACCAGTTCCGCCTAACGTCACACCTTGATAGATCGTGACATTGTTGCCGATGATGGCCGTTTCCCCGATGACGATACCGAACCCGTGGTCGATAAACAGGCTTTCGCCGATGACCGCACCTGGATGAATCTCGATCCCGGTCACCCACCGGCTCGTTTGCGCGATCAATTTCGCCAGTAGTTTGACGTCACGTCTCCAGAGCCCGTGGGCAATCCGATGCGCCCAAAGCGCATGGAGGCCCGGATACGTCAAGATGACCTCTGCTTGCGAACGGGCAGCCGGATCGAGCTCGAGCACGTTTCGGATATCTGCACGTACACTTTTCCAAAATCCCATAATTGTTCTCCTTTTCCATATCAAAAACAAAGACGCCCCTGTGCCAAGGCACAGAGACGCCGTAAGCGCGGTTCCACTCTGTTTGGGAAACTTCCCCTCTCAAGTCTCGTTAACGCCGAGTCGCGGTCCCGACTACGTATCGCCGGAACGGCTCCGAGGTGCACTTCGACGGGGGACGCTTCTAGAACTTCCAGCCTTGGTTCTAGTCTCTGTAAAGTGTCAATCCGCTTACTTTCCTCATCATTGCCTTTAAGCTAATAAAGTTGCGAGACGTGCCACCACACGCTCTTTTCCAATCAATGCGATTGCGTTCGGAAGCTCTGGCCCGTGCGTCTGCCCTGTCGTCGCGACACGGATCGGCATGAACAAGTTCTTCCCTTTTTGCCCCGTCGCTTTTTGCGTCGCTTTCGTCGCCGCTTTGACTGCTTCAGGTGTGAACTCTTCGATCATTTCGAGTTGCGCCTTGAACTCGGCAAGTACGCTCGGTACTGTTTCGCCTGCAAGCACCGCGTTCGCCTCTTCGTCATACTCGACTTCGTCTTTAAAGAACAAGTCCGTCAACGAGACAATCTCAGCCCCGTGTGTCATCTGTTCTTTATAGAGAGCGATGAGCGCTGTCGCCCAGTCGGCCTCTTCCATCGATAACGCTTCAGGCAAACGACCCGCTTCTTGTAAGAATGGTAAACTGAGTGCCACCACTTCGTCAAGCGAAGCATGCTTCATGTAGACGCTGTTGATCCACGCGAGCTTTTGTTGGTCAAAGACGGCCGGGCTCTTCGAGAGACGACCCGCGTCAAACATGTCGATAAATTGCTCTTTCGTGAAGATTTCTTCTTCACCGACCGGCGACCAGCCGAGAAGTGAGATGAAGTTGAACAGTGCACCCGGCAAGTAACCGAGGTCAGCGTACTGTTCGATGAACTGGATGATCGACTCATCGCGCTTCGACAACTTTTTATGATTTTCGTTATAGATGAGTGTCATATGACCAAACGCTGGATACTCCCACCCGAGCGCGTCATACACCATCATTTGCTTCGGCGTGTTGGCGATATGGTCATCTCCACGTAACACATGGCTGATTTTCATCAAATGATCGTCGACGACGACGGCAAAGTTATACGTCGGGATCCCGTCTTGTTTGACGATGACCCAGTCTCCGAAATCTTTCGCTTCGAACGAGACGTCACCTTTGACGACATCTGTCCATTTGTACGTGACGCCCTCAGGCACACGGATGCGAATCGACGGCTTGCGGCCTTCTGCTTCGAACGCCGCCTGCTCCTCAGCGCTCAAGTTACGATGGGCGCCCGAGTAGCGTGGTGCTTCACCGCGAGCGATTTGTGCTTCGCGTTCGGCTTCCAACTCTTCAGACGTCATGTAGCATTTATAAGCCAGGCCTTTCTCCATCAACTCGTTCACATGTTTGTTGTAGAGGTCAAGTCGCTCCATTTGGAAATAAGGACCGTAGTCGCCACCGCGGCCTGGACCCTCGTCCCAATCGATTCCGAGCCATTCGAGATATTTCATCTGGCTTTCGACACCGTTCTCGACGTTCCGTTTCTGATCGGTATCCTCGATTCGGAGAATCATCTTCCCGCCGGCGTGGCGAGCATATAAATAATTGAATAGCGCGGTCCGGGCGTTCCCGATATGGAGGTGACCCGTCGGACTTGGCGCATAGCGTACACGCACTTCACTCATACTATTTCCACCTTTCTTCTCTTCTGCCCAAATAGTATACCACTTTTGTCAAGCACGGTTGAGCAGGATGACCGCCTGGGCGGCAATTCCTTCTTCACGTCCTGTGAAACCGAGCTTTTCCGTCGTCGTCGCTTTGACGTTCACTTGGCTAATGTCGGCTTCAAGCAGTTCCGCGATGACCGCTCGCATGTCGTCGATATACGTCCGGAGTTTCGGACGTTCCGCCATTACCGTCGCATCGACGTTGCCGAGCACGTACCCTTCCGCTTTCACGAGTTTCCAGACGTGTCGGAGCAACACTTTTGAATCTGCGTCTTTGAACGCCGGGTCGGTATCCGGGAAATGTTTGCCGATATCCCCTGCCGCAATCGCCCCAAGTGCCGCGTCCGCGATCGTATGCAAGAGCACGTCAGCGTCTGAATGACCGAGTAAACCACGATCATGCGGGATCTCGATCCCCCCTAAAATGAGCGGCCGCCCTTCGGCGAACGCATGCACATCAAATCCTTGTCCGATTCTCATCGATAATCCTCCTTTGTCAAGATCGCTTCGCCAAACAGTAAATCTTCAGGCGTCGTCATTTTAATGTTGTGATAATCCCCTGGAATGACGGTCACTTCTTTGCCCGCCCATTCGAACAGGCTCGCATCATCGGTCCCGACGACGCGAGCGGACTCCGCTCGGTCGTGAATGGCCCGAATCTCAGCCGCCGGAAAAGCTTGCGGTGTTTGCGCCAGCCATAGCGCCTCACGAGGAACGGTTTGTTGAATCACCCCAGCCGCCACTTGTTTAACGGTGTCTTTCACCGGGACAGCCAAAATGGCCCCATTCGTCTGTGCCGCTTCCGCCACTTCATGTAACTGACTCATGCGCACGAACGGACGCGCCCCGTCATGGATCAACACGACACGATCTGCATCGACGGCGTGAAGCCCGGCCCGCACACTTTCTTGCCGTTCTTTCCCACCGGCCACATACGTGATCGGCGTCCTAATGTGGGCGAGCATCGATTCAAACCATTCTGCCTCTTCCGGTTGAATCGCCAACACGATGTGGTCGCACCACGAGTCACGGGCGAACGCCTCGACCGTCCAGACGATAATCGGTTTCCCATGAAGCGCTAACCTTAATTTGTTTTCATTCGCACCCATCCGTTTGCCTTGTCCGGCTGCCGGGATGACGACTGAATAACGTACCATGTCCATTCACCTCTCTTCGTGAAAAAAGAGAGCGCGAATGCGTCTCTTTTTTCATGGTTATTCAGGACGAGCAAAAATCATTCGACCCGCCGAGGTCTGGAGTACACTCGTCACGACGACCGGTAACGTCTTCGAGATGAGTTTGCGTCCCCCTTCGACGACGACCATCGTCCCGTCTTCAAGGTAGGCGACTCCTTGATTTTGTTCTTTTCCTTCTTTAATGACTGTAACGACCATCTCTTCTCCCGGGATGACAATCTGTTTCACCGAGTTAGCCAAGTCGTTAATGTTCAAGACCGGGACGTTGCGGACTTCACACACTTTGTTCAAGTTGTAGTCGTTCGTGACGACGATGCCATTCTTGAGTTCAGCCAGTTTGATCAACTTGATGTCGACTTCCGCCACATCTTCAAAGTCTCCATCGTAAATCTCGACTTCGATGCGGTCGTTGTCTTGTAACTCTTTCAAGATGTCGAGACCACGACGGCCGCGATTTCGCTTCAACGTATCCGACGAATCGGCGATATACTGAAGCTCGCCAATCACGAATTGCGGGACGATGAGCGTGCCTTCGATAAACCCTGTTTTCGCAATGTCGGCAATCCGGCCATCGATGATGACGCTCGTATCTAATATTTTATCGTTGGAACGACGAACCGGCTCAGCCGGCTGCTTCTCACGCTCACTTTTCACGAATAATTTGATCCATTCGTTGCGCTTGCGATACCCGACGGCAAATCCGAAATAACCGAACAAGGCGGTCACGAAAATCGGAACGATTTTACTGAGCAAGAAAATGTTCGTCACTTCGAGTGAGACGCTGATCAAAAAGGCGATTAACAATCCGATGATCAACCCGATCGACCCGAATAAAATATCCCCGACCGGCAAACGGACGAGCCGTTCTTCAACAAAACGGATAAATTTAACGACCCCATCGGTCAAGAATAAACTAAGAATGAAGAAGATAAGTCCACCAATCAAACTAGCCACGTATGGAATCGTCAACCAAGCGGGTACGTTCACACCTAGGTCTCCGAGAAGAAGCATCGCTTCGATAATCCCGAACCATCCGACGACGAGTCCGATTAGAATAAATCCGATTCGCACTGCAATCTTCACTCATTCCACCTCCTTTTATTATGAATTTTAATTTCAAAAAAATAACACTTTCATTGTAACACGGTTCTTTTGAAAGCGTTCGTTACAAAGCGTTAAAAACTGTCTGAGGCACCCTTAGAACGGGATGGTGAGCTGGAGCGCCTCATCGACAGTACTGACTCCGACGACGTCGATCCCGGATGGGGCCGTCCAGCCGCCAAGATTGTTTTTCGGGATGATGGCTCGAGTGAATCCGAGCTTGGCCGCTTCGGCGACGCGCTGCTCGATTCGTGAGACACGACGTACTTCACCGGTCAAGCCGACTTCCCCGATGCACACGTCCGTCGGTCGGGTCGGACGGTCACGGAAACTCGAAGCGATGGACACGCAAATCGCCAAGTCGATCGCCGGTTCATCGAGTTTGACCCCGCCGGCCGCTTTCAAATAGGCATCTTGCGTCTGAAGCAAAAGCCCGGAACGTTTCTCGAGCACGGCCATGAGTAGCGCGACCCGGTTTTGGTCAATCCCCGTCGCCATCCGCCGTGGGTTACCGAACGAGGTCGGGGAGATGAGCGCTTGCAGTTCGACGAGCACCGTCCTCGTCCCTTCCATCGAAGCGACGACGGTCGAACCCGATACGCCGGCCGTCCGTTCTTCTAAAAATATCTCGGACGGATTGAGCACTTCCTCGAGCCCGCCTTCCTTCATTTCAAAGATACCAATCTCGTTCGTCGAGCCGAAACGGTTTTTGACAGCCCGTAAGATTCGGAACGTGTGGTGACGTTCACCTTCGAAATAAAGGACAGCATCGACCATGTGTTCGAGCAAACGCGGTCCGGCAATCGAGCCTTGTTTCGTGACGTGACCGACGATAAAGACGGCCACCCCTCGCGTTTTAGCAATCTTCATCAAGGCGGCGGTACATTCTCGCACTTGGGCGACGCTGCCCGGCGCCGATTGAATCTCATCCATGTAGACCGTTTGAATCGAGTCGATGATGACGAACCCAGGTTTTTCTTCGTCGATGACTCGCTCGATCATCAACATATCCGTCTCGGCGAGCACATATAAATCCTGCGTCGGCAGGCCGAGCCGTTCAGCACGAAGCTTCGTCTGTTTGAGCGACTCCTCACCTGAAATGTAGAGCACTTTTCGGCCGCTATGGGCCAGGTGGGCACTCACTTGGAGCAAAATCGTCGATTTCCCGATTCCCGGATCGCCTCCGACAAGGACGAGCGAACCAGGCACGATCCCGCCTCCGAGCACACGGTCGAACTCTTGACTGTTCGTATGGACGCGCGTCTCTTCTTGCGAGACGACGTCCGCGAGACGTTCCGGTTTCAACTGCCTCGATGAACTATGCACGAATGCGGCGCCTCGTTTCGCCTTTTTCTCTTCGACGAATTCTTCAACGAGCGTGTTCCATTCATTACATCCTGGGCAACGCCCCATCCATTTGGCAGATTCGTAGCCACAAGATTGACATACATATTTCGTTTTAATTTTAGCCATACGTGTTCCCTTCTGTCTAAAAAAGCCCCCTCATAGGAGAGAGGGGGCTACGGATTATTGAACGACCCCTTCGTTTCGGACGACGAATTCCCCGTCTTGCACATCGAGGGCGACTTTACTGCCTTTTGCAATGTTACCGCTGAGCATCGATTCTGAGAGGCGGTCTTCCACCTCACGCTGGAGCGCCCGGCGGAGCGGTCGAGCCCCGTATTCAGGGTCGTAGCCGACTTCTGCAATCTTCTCGAGCGCTGATTCGGTTAACGTGAAATCAATACCTTGTTCCCCGAGGCGTTTCGTAAGCGTCTCAGCCATGAGCTTGACGATTTCTTGAATATGCTCTTTTTGGAGCGAGTGGAACACCGTGATCTCATCGATTCGGTTCAAGAACTCAGGACGGAACGCTTTTTTGAGCTCTTCCATGACTTTGTCCTTCATCTCTGTATATTCACGCTTCACGTCGTCTTCAACCGTGAAACCGACATATTTGTTTCGTTTGAGCGCCGCGGCTCCGACGTTTGACGTCATAATGATGACGGTGTTGCGGAAGTCGACGGTGCGGCCTTTCGAGTCTGTCAGACGGCCGTCATCGAGCACTTGAAGCAAGATGTTGAATACTTCCGGGTGCGCCTTCTCGATCTCGTCGAGCAAGATGACCGAATACGGCTTGCGACGAACTTTCTCCGTCAACTGACCGCCTTCCTCATATCCGACGTATCCTGGTGGCGAGCCGACGAGTCGACTCGTCGCATGTTTCTCCATGTACTCGGACATATCGATTCGGATAATCGCATCTTCGTCACCGAACAACGCTTCGGCAACGGCACGGGCAAGCTCTGTTTTACCAACCCCGGTCGGTCCGAGGAACACAAATGATCCAATCGGTCGTTTCGGATCTTTCAAACCGGCACGGGCACGACGAATCGCTCGTGAAATCGATTTGACCGCCTCGTCTTGACCGATGACCCGGTTATGAAGGATCGATTCAAGTTTGAGGAGACGATCCGTCTCTTCTTCGGCGATCTTTGTGACCGGGACGCCCGTCCAACTGGCGACAACTTGGGCGATATCTTCTTTCGTCACTTCGAGCTTTTCATTCCCTTGCTTATTTTGCCATTCAGACTTGAGGTGCTCGAGTTCTTCACGCACTTTTTGTTCCGTGTCGCGAAGCGAGGCTGCTTTTTCAAACTCTTGGCTTTGGACGGCCGAATCTTTCTCTTTTCGAATCGACTCAAGCCGTGCTTCGAGCTCTTTCAAGTTTGGTGGCGCCGTGAACGAACGGAGGCGCACTTTTGACGCCGCCTCATCGACGAGGTCAATCGCTTTGTCCGGAAGGAAACGGTCTGAGATGTAACGGTCTGAAAGGACGACCGCTTCGTGGACCGCCTCATCCGTGATTGTCACGCGGTGGTGCGCTTCGTAGCGATCACGTAAACCGAGTAAGATTTGCTCTGCCTCTTCTGCAGTCGGTTCGTTCACTTGAATCGGTTGGAAGCGGCGTTCGAGTGCTGCGTCTTTTTCGATATATTTGCGGTATTCGTCGAGCGTCGTCGCCCCGATACATTGCAACTCACCACGAGCGAGTGACGGTTTCAAAATGTTTGAGGCGTCAATCGCTCCTTCGGCCCCACCGGCACCAATCAACGTATGCAGCTCATCAATGAAGAGGATGACGTTTCCGGCTTGACGAATTTCGTCCATGACTTTTTTCAAGCGATCTTCGAACTCCCCGCGGTATTTTGTACCGGCGACGAGCGTCCCCATATCAAGCACCATGACGCGTTTATTGCGAAGTGTCTCCGGGACCTCATTGTTAATAATCTGTTGAGCGAGTCCTTCGACGACTGCCGTCTTACCGACACCAGGCTCTCCGATCAACACCGGGTTGTTTTTCGTGCGTCGTGACAGCACTTCAATCACACGTTGAATCTCACCTGAACGTCCGATGACCGGATCGAGACGCGACTCACGTGCTTGCTGTGTCAAGTCGCGGGCCAAACCATCAAGCGTAGGGGTCGCAGCGCTTGTACCCGGCTGCGAGGCGTTAGACGATGACTCCGTGTTGCCGAGAAGTTGCAGCACTTGTTGACGGGCTTTCGTCAAGCTGATGCCAAGGTTGTTCATGACCCGGGCAGCGACGCCTTCCCCTTCTCGAATCAAGCCGAGCAAGATATGTTCTGTCCCGACGTATGAATGACCGAGTTTACGGGCTTCATCCATCGACAGTTCAATCACTTTTTTCGCTCGTGGCGTATAGTGAATCGTTGAGCCGTTCTCAGAACCACGTCCGATCAACGCCTCGACTTCTTGCTGAATCTTCTCAGATGTCATCCCGAGGGCAAACAACGCTTTAGCCGCGATGCCTTCCCCTTCTCGAATCAAGCCGAGTAAAATGTGCTCTGTACCAATATTATGATGGCCAAGCCGTACTGCTTCCTCTTGGGCTAAAGCTAATACGCGCTGAGCTCGTTCTGTAAATCGACCAAACATCATTGACAAAACCTCCTTGAGAGTTGAATCAAACTAAGCCTTGATCTAACGTTCGACGCACGAGCGTCGCTCGTTCCCGATCTCGTTCTTTCGTAGATAATGTTTTCCCGAAATGTTTTTGTAGGAAACCTGATTGCATGCGGACAATCAAATCGTGAAATTGAGGGGGACTCCAATCGGATAACAATCCGAGGTCACTTGCTAAGTGAAGATCCGATAGGCGTTCTATCGCCTCAGTCGACGATAATAATTTCGCGTATCGCAAAATGCCATAGGAACGATAAAACTGATCTTCAAGCTCATCCTGGTTGTTCGTAAGCAGGTATTCGCGGGCTTGACGCTCCGCCTGAATGACTTGTTCCGTGATTTCTATAAAGTCTGACAAGAGTTGCGACTCGTGGCTGCCAAGCGTTCGTTGGTTGGATAATTGAAACAATCGCCCGGCAGCATCGCTCCCTTCTCCATAACGTCCGCGAATCGTGTATCCGAGTTTACGAAGTTCTTTTAATATAGGAGTTATTCGTCCGGTCAGCGTCAATCCCGGCAAGTGTAACATGACCGAGGCGCGGAGTCCGGTTCCAATGTTGCTAGGACATGTTGTCAAATAGCCTAGCGTCTCATCGAACGCATAAGGGAGCGACTCCTCACACAGTTCGTCCACACGCTTCGCAAGCTCGAATGCCTCGGTCACTTGTAATCCAGGTAAGAGTGTCTGAATTCGTAGATGGTCTTCTTCATTGATGAGGACACTGATCGTTTCATCTTCACTTAAGAAAACGGCGCTATCTTCTTTTTCAGCAATCGCCGGACTGATGAGATGCTTCTCGACGAGTGCTTGACGTGTCACCGCATCATACGAAGACATTCGCAAGTATTCAAATCCTTGCAATCCTCCGAGCGATGCCTCGACTCGCTCACATAGTTGCCGTTGCCCCTCTTTTGATAACACCGGAGAGAAGACCGTATCTTTCAAATTACGAGCGAGCCGAATCCGTGTCGAGATGACAAGGTCATCGAGTTTCGCGCGTTCATTCATTTTCGGACCAAGTGGATGTTTGAGGAATGTCTCCATCATGCCTCACCTTGACCTTTCAATTGAATCATTTCTTTTTTGATGCGCGCTGCGCGTTCATAATCTTCTTGTTCGACGGCTTGCTCTAACTCCCCTGCTAACTTTACTAGTCGCTCTTCGATTCGTTCGTCCGGTGTCCGTAGCAAATTAGGAATCGATCCGACATGATGATCGTGCCCTTGTTGATATTGACGCGCCATCTTGATCAAGTCATCTCGAAACACCGTATAACAATGGGCACAACCTGCTTTTCTCAATTGTTGTAACTCAGTTTGCGTAATTTGACATGTCGGGCACCGCTTTACGACTGGAACATACCCCGTCATCACCTCAAATGCGCAATTTCGACATAATTTCCGTTTGACCGGGATTCCATCTTCCGTTATCACCATTTCATTGACGGCGGGTCGCCGTTTGCACCGTTCGCATAACATATCTTTTCCTCCGTCAGCGATAACTTAACAGTTTCATCAATGCAAGCAACTGCTGTCTGCGAATCAAATAACGGTCATCCGCATGCAATCCTAGTGATTCGTCTGAGAGCACATGAAAGAGCAGTCGAACTTCACGTTCATTCAATAGTCCTTCTTCGAATAAACGGACTAATATATTCTCAATCACTTGTTCTGTCAGTCGGGGTTGCTCATGTAAGAAATCAATCAAACTCGCTAACAGATCTTGTTTCTCGTTTAAAATGACGCGACGGATCCGAATATACCCGCCTCCGCCTCGCTTGCTTTCTACGAGATACCCTTTTTCGACTGTGAATCGTGTGTTGATGACGTAGTTGATTTGAGACGGGACACATTCAAAACGTTTCGCGATGTCTTGCCTCTTGATTTCAATCGTATCGGCCTGACTTTCTTTCAGCACTTGCTTTAAATACTGTTCGATCACATCAGATATGTTTCTCATCTCCACCACCCTCTGACCATCTTTGACTTTTGACTTTATTCTATCATTGATTCAAAAAAAGGCAAACGAAAAGCGACGATGCATCAGCATCGTCGCTACTAAAAAAGACGACCGAGCGTTATGCTCGATCGTCTCATGTTGCCTGGCAACGTCCTATCCTCACAGGGGGAGACCCCCAACTACTTTCGGCGCTGAAGCGCTT